>CAMOKZ010000029.1 GCA_946618155.1 uncultured Lachnospiraceae bacterium
AGCAGCGCGTTGCAGATGCAGGCCGCGACGGTGCTGCCGCCCTTTCTCCCCCGCGCCGCGATGACGGGCACCGGGTCCTGCAGGATGAGCTCTTTGGCCGCGGTCACGTTGACGAAGCCCACCGGGACGGCAATGATGAGAGCCGGCCGGATGCGCCCCTCGCTGATCAGCTCGTGCAGGCGCAGCAGTGCGGTCGGCGCGTTCCCCACCGCGTAGATGAAGTTTCCGCCCTCGCGAGCCGCCTTGTCTACGCCGGCGGCTGCCCGGGTGATGCCCTCGCGGCGCGCCGCCTCCGCCACGTCCTCATCGGCCATGCTGCAGCGCAGCCGTCCGCCGTACCGCTCCAGAACGCGGCGGCTGATGCCCGCCATCGCCATGCGCGTGTCCGTCACGATATCGGCGCCGGCCCGCAGGGCGTCAAGTCCCGCCTCCAGCGCGCCCTCCGTAAAGACGAGGTTCTCCGCGTAGTCAAAGTCCGCCGTGGTATGGATGCAGCGCTTGATGACCGGGGCATAGGCCTCCGGCAGCGTGATGCCCCTCTCCTTCAGCTCCCGGTCGATGATGGCAAAGCTCTCCGCCTCTATCCGGGAAGGATCTGTGATAAAGCTCTCTTTCCGTTCTTCTTCCATGCTTACTCCTGTACCCCCTCCCGCAGGATGCGGCGGATCATTTCCATGTCCAGCGCACTGCGCAGCGTATCGGCCACCAGGTCCGCCTGCTCCCGGGCAAACTCGGCGCTGTCGCGCGCGGTAAAGGCCATGCCCTCCAGGCCGCGCCGGGCAGCCAGCGCCCGGACCAGTCCTTCGGCAGCCTCCTTCGTATCGAAGATTCCATGCACGTAGGTGCCCAGCACCGTACCGGCCGCGGCGCCTTCCGTTCTTGTCCAGGCATCTTCCGCTGCCGCTGCTGCGCCTTCCATACCGGCTGCGGCCTCTCCCTCTGCCGCCAGTGTCGTCAGGGGCGCCGTCGCTTCCTCTCCCTCCCCGCTGCCAGCGGGATGGGTCTGGCCCATGTGGATCTCGTATCCCTCTATCCGGGCGCCGGAAAGCGCGGCAAAATCGCCGGCAATGTCAGCCATGTGCCCGCTGACCTTGAGCCGGGTCTTCCGGTCGGTAAAGACGGTCTCCAGAGGCAGAAGGCCGAGGCCTTCCATGCTCTTTTCCTCCCGGGCCGCAGGATCAATGAGCCGCGTGCCCAGCATCTGGTACCCGCCGCAGATCCCCATCACCGGGGTCCCGGTGCGGGCAAGAGCCAGGATAGCCCGCTCCAGGCCGCTGCCGCGCAGCCACTTCAGGTCAGCCATCGTATTCTTCGTTCCCGGCAGGAAGATCAGGTCGGGACGGCCCAGCTCCCGCGGGGAGGTGACATAGCGCACGCCTACCCCTTCGATTCTGTCGAGGGGCGCAAAATCCGTAAAGTTCGAGATCCTGGGCAGGCGGATGACGGCCAGGTCGATCAGGCTCCCCGCTGCCGACGACGAGAAGGATCCACTCAGGCTGTCCTCCGCGTCGATCTCCACATCCATCCAGGGCACGGCGCCCGCCACCGGCACGCAGCATTTTTCCTCCAGCATCACAAGGCCGGGATCGAGCAGCGACCGGTCTCCCCGGAACTTATTCACGATCAGGCCCTTCAGGTACTTCTTCTCCCAGGGCTCCAGCAGCGCGGCCGTACCGGCCATCTGGGCGAACACGCCGCCCCGGTCGATATCCCCGACGAGGAGAACGGGGGCGCCGGCCAGCCTTGCCATGCCCATGTTGACGATATCGTCCTGCTTGAGGTTGATCTCCACGGGACTCCCTGCCCCCTCGATCACGATGACGTCATACTCTTCGGCAAGGGAACGGTAGGCCTCCTCCACCACGGGCAGAAGCTTCTTCTTCTCGGCAAAATAGGCCCGCGCGGGATAATCGCCGCGCACGCGGCCCATGACGATCACCTGGCTGCCGGTATCCCCGGTGGGCTTGAGCAGGATGGGGTTCATCCTGACATCCGGCTCCACGCCGGCAAAGAAGGCCTGCACGGCCTGGGCCCTCCCCATTTCCAGCCCGTCCGCGGTGACATAGGAATTGAGCGCCATATTCTGCGCCTTGAAGGGCGCTGCCTTTAACCCGTCCTGACGGAAGATCCGGCAAAGGCCCGCCGCGATCAGGCTCTTTCCCGCATTCGACATGGTCCCCTGGATCATGATCGATCTTGCCCTGCTCATTCCTTCACCTCCCCGGAAAGTTCATCCAGCGCCGCAAGCAGCGCTGCGTTTTCCTCCGGCGTCTTCACCGCCGTGCGGAAGTATCCCGGCCCGAGGCCGCGGAAATTCCGGCAGTCCCGGATGAGGATCCCCTTCTCCATAAGGTGCCGGCCAAGGTCCTCCGGCCCGGTAAAGAGCAGGTAATTGGCCCTTCCGGGAAAGACGGCAAATCCCCTCTTCCGCAGCGCTTCCTCCAGCTGCCCGCGCCAGAGGGCGATCTTTTCCCTGCTCTCCGCAAGAAACGCCTTCTCGCCCGCTGCGGCTATCCCCGCCAGCTGGGCCGGCAGCGATACCGCCCAGGGCTGGCGCAGGGCGCGCATGACCTTAAGCATCTCTTCATTTCCGCAAAGCCCGTACCCGAGGCGGAGCCCCGGCATGGCAAAGCTTTTCGTGAAGGCGTCCAGGACAAAGAGCCTGTCGTACTCCGGGACCGCCCCCGCAAGGGACCATCTCTCTCCCTCCGAAACCAGGCCAAGAAAGCACTCGTCCGCCAGGATCCAGATGCCCCTGCGCGCGCACTCTGCCAGGACCTGCCGGAGCAGCGCCCTGTCGCAGAGGGCTCCCGATGGGCTCGATGGCGTGCACAGCACGACAAGGTCCGTCTCCCGGCCCAGGGCCTCCATCAGCTCCTCCCCGGGCGCAAAGCCATTCTCCGCCGGTGTCTCGTAGAAGCTGCAGGTCCCTCCGGCAGCCGTCACCGCTGCCTCATACTCGGAAAAACCGGGGGCCGGCAGCAGAGCTCTTTCCGGGCCCAGGGCACGGACAAAGAGATGGATCAGGTCCGCCGCGCCTGCCCCGCAGATCACCTGCTCCGGCATGGCACCCCGCATCCCCGCGATCGCCTCCCGCAGGGCGCGGGCCTCGGGGTCCGGGTAGGCCGTGCTTTCGCCCACGCCTTCGATGGCCGCCTCAGCAACGGACCGGGGCATGCCCAGCGGATTTAAGCTGGCGGAAAAATCCAGCCTGACCCTTTCCCTGTAGATGTTGCCCCCGTGTTCCCGTTTTTCCACCTTCTGTCTCTCCTTATCGTTTACTTTAGTTTCCGGCCGCTTCCCCTTACCCAAGGAAGCGGGATACTGCCCAGAGGCAGAGCAGCGCGATGCCAAGGCCCAGAAGTCCCGCCCCGTAGAGGAGGGCGTGGGCCCTGCGGATATCCTTTGCTTCCGGCTCCCGCAGATCGTCGCCGAGCCAGGGCTTATCCAGAGTCCTGCCAAAGTACACGGCGGGGCCGCCGAGGGCGATCCCCAGGGCGCCGGCCGCGGCCGCCTCTGTCTGGCCCGCGTTCGGGCTTCCCGTCAGATGTCCGTCCCTTCGCCATATCCGGAAGGCGCCGGCCGCGTCAAGCCGCGCCGGCAGACAGGCCGCGATCAGCAAAAGCGCGGCGGCCCTGGCGGGAAGATAATTTACCGCGTCATCCAGCCTTGCCGCGCACCGGCCAAAGTACAGATACTTTTCATTTTTGTAGCCCACCATGGAGTCCATGGTGTTGACGGCCTTGGCCGCCCAGCCCAGCACGGGGCCGCCGATGGCCAGCCAGACCAGCGGGGTGATCACGCCGTCGGTGCAGTTTTCCGCCACGGTCTCCACCGCTGCCCGCACGATTCCCGCCTCGCCAAGGCTCGCCGTCTCTCTTCCGACGATCATGGACAGGGCTCTTCTTGCCCCGGGCAGATTCCCGTCATCCAGCTCCCTGCGCACCAAGTCCGATTCGTCCCGGAGCGAGCGCATGGCAAGGAGCAGCCAGATCAGCACGGCCCTTGCCGCAAAGTCCAGCACCGGGGAGATCGCCCCGGCAAGGCGCAGGGCACCGAAGACCGCCCCCGCTGTTATTCCCGTCACCAGCACCGTAAGGGCGGCGCCGCCGGCAAGCTCTCCCCCGGGCGTCTTCGGCAGAAGGCGCCGCAGGCTCTTTTCCAGCCCCGCGATCAGGCGCCCCACCAGGCGCACCGGGTGAAGGGGATAGATGGGATCGCCGAAGAGGAGGTCAAGACCCGCGCCTGCCGCCATCGACGCCGCCCGCACCAGGAGCGCAGCACCCATCGAGCCGCCTGCCGCGGCCGAAAGCAGTTCCATCATGCCTTGGTCCCTCCGCAGTCCTCCGCCCCCGCTCCCGCTTCCGCGCCGCCGCGGCGCCGGGCATAGGAGACGCACTCAGTAAGGAAAGACTTTGCCAGGGCGGGGCATCCCGCATAGTACAGATGCGGATAGCCCGCAAGGGTCTTTTCCTTTGCCCGCATGCAGTCCCAGCCGCTGCCGGGAAAGGCCTTGCGCGCATGGAACAGCGCGCCGTTATCCGTGCTGTCGTAATAGTGGAACTCGTGGGCGCGCACCTGGCCCGGATCGCCGAAGGGCAGGTCCGCGCCCGGGTTTGCCTCCATCGTGATGTAGCCGAAGCGCACCGCCTTCTTCTGCCTGCGGGAGACGCCGGAGAAAAAGCCGGCCATGGGCCAGAGTCTTCCCTCCATGTCCTCCATCTGCTCCTGCAGGTACATAAAGCCGCCGCACTCCGCGAGGCAAGGCATCCCGCCGGAAAGCGCCTCCGCGATCTGCCGGCGCATCCCCTCATTGGCGGAAAGCTCCCGCGCCCATATCTCCGGGTACCCGCCGCCCAGCAGCAGGCCGCCGGCCTTAGGCAGCACCGCATCGCGGAGCGGGGAAAAGAATTCGAGTCTTGCACCGAGGCGCTCCAGCAGTTCCAGATTTTCCCGGTAATAGAAACAGAAAGCTTCGTCGCGGGCAACGGCGATGACAGGGCCGTCTCCGGCTCCGGCGCCTGCGATGCTCTCCGCGTCTGCCCCTGCGTCCGTCCCCGGCACGTCTGTTTCGCCCGCTTCGAGGTCCGGCGCCTCCTGTGCCAGGGCGATCAGGCCATCCAGGTCGATCCGCCGCTCGATCTCATCGGCAAGGATATCCAGCTTCTCCCGGATACCCCCGATCTCCTCCGGCATCACCAGGCCCAGATGCCGGCTCTCCAGGACGGCCTCCTCCATGCGGGGAAGGCAGCCGTAGAGGCGGATGCCCGTATCCTTCTCGATCGGGCCCTTCAGCCTGTCGTAGAGAGCAGGGGACATCTGGTTCAGGATGACGCCGCGGACATGGCCCCCTTCTTTAAAGGAAGCAAAGCCGCGGATCAGGGCGGCGAGGGAAAAGCTCATGCCCCTCGCGTTGACCACCAGGACGCAGGGCGTCCCCGTCACCCTCGCGATGTCGTAGGCGCTCCCCTTTGTCCCCGTCCCCAGGCCGTCGTAGAACCCCATGACGCCCTCCAGCAGGGCAAGGTCTTTGCCGGCGGCGCCGCGGGCAAGGATGCGCCTCGTCGTCTCCTCATCCGTAAAAAAGGTATCCAGGTTGCCGGTCTGCGTCCCCAGGACCGTCCGGTGAAACATGGGATCGATATAATCCGGTCCGCACTTGAAGGCGCAGGGGGAGAGCCCCCTCTTGATCAGCGCCTGCAGGATGCCGCAGGTCAGCAGCGTCTTCCCGCTCCCGCTCGCCGGCGCGGTCAGCATAAGCCGCGGTATGTTCATGCTTCTCCTCCCGTAAACGAAAAGATATAGACCGGGTTCTGCCCCATCATCAGGTGCAGGCCGCCCGCCTCCCGGGCGCGCGCTGCCGTAAGGCTGACGATCTGCACGTCCTTTACCGGAAGGCACTTGGTCAGTCTGGTCAGCTCCCCGGCCGTCTCCAGGCAGATCGCCGTCGCCACGATCCTGACCGCCGGATTTTTCTGAAGCAGGGCGCGGAGGATCGCCTCCATCTGTCCGCCGCTGCCGCCGACAAAGGCGCAGGCCGGCGCGGGCAGGTCCGCAAGCGCTTCCGGCGCCGTCCCCTCCACGATCTGCACGTTATCCAGGCTGTGGCGCCTGCAGTTCTCCCGGATCAGGCCGATCCCCTCCGGGTTTTTCTCGATGGCAAAGACGCGCCCGCCCTGAAGGAGCCTTCCGGCTTCCACCGAGACAGATCCCGTCCCGGCGCCGATATCATACAGGATGCTGTCTTCCTGCAGCTCCAGCGCGGCGAGCACGGCGGTCCGCACCTCCCGGGAGGTCATCGGCACCCGGCCGCGGGTGAATTCTTCGTCCGCAAGGGATGCCGCGACCCGCCTGTCCGGGGCGGGATTGCGGATGAGGGCGCAGCAGATCCCTTCCGCCTGGCCGCTCTCCAGCTGTGCCTTCACCTCTTCCGGCGTTCCGGAGAGGATCTTCTGCGACGGATAGGAGAGATCAAAGCCGGCGTCTACCCGCACGCGGCCAAGACCGAGCTCCGCGAGTCTCCCGCACAGGTTCTTCAGGCCCTCCGGCCCGTCCATCAGGGTAAAGACCTTTTCCTTTGTGCGCACGGCGCCGATGATGTCTCCCTCTCTGCCGTGCAGGCTGACCAGGGCGGCGTCCTCCCAGGACATTTTCAGCTGCGCGCACAGCGCGGCCACCGAGGAGATGCCGGGCAGGACACGGATATCCCCCGCCCCCGTCTCCTCCAGGATGCGTTTTGCCCCGCTGTAAAATCCGGGATCGCCGGAGAGCAGGACAACGACCTTTTCCGCCGCCGGGTGGGCCGCAAGGCAGGCGCTGATCTGCGCCGGCGTCCAGGCCTCCTCTTTGGGCACGGCAGCGGGCACCGCCTGCAGCATCCGCCGCGCGCCCAGCAGGATATCCGCCTCCCGGCAGGCTTTCTGTACGTCGGGCGTGATCGCTCCTTCGCCTCCGGGACCGATCCCGGCTAAGGTAACAGAGGGCTCTGCCCGAAGGCCAAGCCGCCTGCACAGAAGGTCACGTACGCCAAGGGCGTCCAGGCCTTCCTCCGCCTCGGGCGGCCTGCCGATCACGACAAGTCTGGCCCCTGCCGCTGCCGCGGCTCTCTCCTTTTCGGGGAAGCCGCCCGCCCTGCCCGATTCTTTCGTCAGCATCCATGCCGCATCCACCTGGCGCAGCATGGCCGTATTCAGTTCTTCGCCGAAGGGCCCCTGCATAAGGATCAGGTGGTCCGGCGAATAGCCCAGGGAAGAGGCAGCCTCCAGCGCCTCCGGCACCGGAAGAAGGCGGACCCAGACCCGCTCTTTCCAGCCCGGCAGCGCGGTGAGCGCCTCCAGCGCGCTGCTGCCCGCTGCCGCGAGGATATTCCCCTCCGTGCCGGCAAGAAACTGCACCGCTGCAGAGATATCCTCCACCGCGGCATGGCCGGCGCCAGGCGCCGCTGCCCGCCTCAGGCGGACATACTCGCAGCCCGCGGCTCTGCAGGCCGCGCGGATGTTTTCCGAGACAAGGGCAGCATAAGGATGGGTGGCGTCCACGACTATGCCGGTGCCCTCCGCCCGCATCAGTTCTTCCATCTCCCCTGCATCCAGCCTGCCCGTGCGCACACGGCAGAAGGGACTTTCAGGCAGCGCACCGGCGCCCGCCGGGGTCGCCACGCAGGCCGTAAAGGGAATCTGCCGGCGCACCAGAAAGGCGGCCAGCTCCCTTCCCTCCGTGGTCCCCGCAAACAGCAGGATGCCGCCCTTCGTCCGGACTGTATTCTCCGTCATCTTCTCTCCTCCCTGCCGGTTTTATGCCCTCGCCGTCACCATGCGTCCGCCCGTCTGCCCGGTCTTTTCGGTTCCGATAAAGACCGTGTCGAACATGCCGGCCTCCCAGCTGCAGAGCTCCTGCAGGGAAAGGACGCGGCAGCTCTCGCCCTCCCGGGATATCCGGGAGGCGATTCCGCAGACCGTATCGCCGGGCAGAATCTCCAGCAGCACCCTGCAGGCCTTCTCCAGGTTTTCCTTCCTCCCCCTGCTTCCGGGGTTGTAGAGGCAGATCGCCATGCCGGCCCCCGCGGCCGCCGCCAGTCTCTTCTCGATCACGTCCCAGGGGACCTGCAGGTCAGAAAGGCTGATCACACAGTAGTCCTGCATCAGCGGCGCGCCCAGGAGAGCGGCCCCGCTCTGGGCCGCCGTCACCCCCGGCACGATCCCGGTCTCGATTCCCCGCTCCTGCGCAAGGGGGAGCACAATGCCCGCCAGCCCGTAAACGCCGGCGTCCCCGCTGCAGATCAGCGCCGTATTCTTTCCGCTTTCCGCCTCATCCAGCGCCGTCTCGCAGCGCTCCTTCTCCCTGCGCATGGGCGAGGAGATGAACCTGGCCTTCGGAAAGAAGGGCCGCACCAGCTCGATATAGGTCGAATAGCCGACGATCACCTCGCATCCGGAAAGGACTTCAGCCGCCCGCAGCGTCATATCATCATAAGCGCCGGGACCGATCCCGACTACCCAGAGTTTACCCGTCAAATCTGATCCTCCTTGTATAGCAGGCCGCCGCGGCGGTCATGCCGTCCCCTGCTGTTTTGTGAAGAAGAAGGCGCACCCCGCCGTCCGGGGCTGCCTGCGCCGTAAGCATCTCCATGCAGCCGAGCACCGCGCTGCGCTCGCACACATTGTCCACGCCGACGGTCTCCCGCACGAAGTCCGAGGATGCGTATTCCCCCGGCACCTGCTGCAATTCCCCGGCGCTGAAGGAAAGAAGCTTCCACCCCATCTTTTCGCAGAGGGCCGCAAGGCCGGGCTCATCCTTTTTCACATCGATCGTAGCGGCGGCGCATACCGCGCGCAGATCAATGCCTTCCTCCGCCAGTGCCGTCCGCACAAAGGCTTCCAGTTCCCCGGCGCTCTTTCCCCTGCGGCACCCGATTCCCACAACTACATGGCGGGGGATGAGGCGCAGCGTGCAGGCAAAGGGAGCCGGTTCCCGCCGGGCGCTGACCAGTATGCCGCAGTCCATCGTGCCGGCGCTGTTTTCGCCCGGGGCAGTACCCGCCTCGCCCGGGGCAGCATCAGCAGTCCCCGCATCCATTACATCCACCAACCCGGCGGGCCTGCTTCCCGTCTCCGGAAGCCGGCAGATCCATCCGGCGCTGCCGCCCGCCGCGCAGCGGGCTGCCACCTTCTTTGCCGCGGTCAGGTCATCGATCACCAGATCATTCTGCTTTGCGAAGACATCCGGGGCGAAGGCGCCCGTCAGATCCGTCGCGGTGGTGATGACGGGCTGCGCGCCTGATGCGCCGGCGAGGAGCCGGCACCAGTCATGGGCGCCGCCCAGATGCCCGGACAGAAGGGGGATGATAAACTGCCCCGCCTCGTCCGCCGCAAGCACAGCGGGATCCCTGTCTTTTCCCTCCAGATACGGGGCGATGCAGCGCACCGCAATGGCCGCCGCCCCGACAAACACGATCAGGCGGCTGTCCCTGAAGCGCTCCCCCGCCCAGCTGCGGGCGGAGCAGTCCGCGGTAAGGACGCCGGGGTTCTCTGCCCCGCCTTCCCGCCTGCACCAGACATTGACTTCATCAAACCGCTCCCCTGCGTCGCCCGCTCCTTCGCGAAGGGCCTCAGCCAGGCGAAGCGCCATTTTTTCTCCCCTTGCCGAAAAGCAGATGAGGGAGGCGCGGCGCGGCTTCTGCGTCTGCGTTTGCGTGGGGCCGCCGGGGCGGGCTGGACGATATCCCGTCGCAAAGCCCGGCCGGTACAGATCCGATCTGCGGTAGGCGCCGCGGCCCGCCGCATCCCCCACGATGACCAGGGCGGTCCGGGTGATGCCGTGTTCGCGGCCGGTCTGCCCGAGGGTCTCCACCGTGCAGCGCAGCGCCTTCTCGTCCTCCCAGGTGGCGCGGTAGACCAGGGCCGCGGGGGTATCCGGCGCGTACCCGCCCTCCATCAGGCGGCGGGACAGCTCCTCCAGCCTCCCCGCGCTGAGGAAGATCACCATGGTCGCGCCGTGGGCGGCCATCGCCTCGATCCGCTCCTTCTCCGGCACCGGGGTGCGCCCCTCCATCCTCGTGATGATCACGCTCTGGGAGACGTCCGGCAGGGTATATTCCATGCGCAGCGCGGCCGCCGCTCCCATCATGGAGCTTACGCCCGGACAGTAATCGTAGGGCGCCCCGGCCTCGTCCAGGGCGTCCATCTGCTCGCGGATGGCCCCGTACAGACTGGGGTCCCCAGTGTGCAGGCGCACGGTCTCAAGGCCTGCCCGCTCTGCCTCCAGCATGACGGTGAGCACTTCCTCCAGCGTCATGTGCGCGCTGTCAAAGACCCGGCAGGTCTCCTTTTTTTCTTCCAGCAGCTGCGGGTTGACCAGCGAGCCCGCGTAGACGATCAGGTCCGCCCGGCGGATCAGGTCAAGGCCCCGCACCGTGATCAGGTCCGGCGCTCCCGGCCCCGCACCGACAAAATGGATCATTCTTCTCCTCCTGCCCCGTTTTTCGCAAAGGCGCGCATCATCCCGGCGGCGCCCTCCGACACGCCGAGCACGCCGAACTGGTTGGAAAACAGGACGACCTCGGCCGCCATGTTCTCTCCCGCGCGCCGGCGCAGGCATCTGGCCGCGCTTTCAGCGGCAAGGGTCATTGCCTCAGTGCAGAGCCCCGCCTCGCGCAGGATGGCGACGGCCTCATCCGTCAGGGCCGTCTCCAGAATACGCCTCGCCGTTTCGGCGTCCGCCCCGGCCCGCAGGGCAAAGGCGGCCATCAGCTCCGCGCGGCAGTCCGCCTGCGCGGAATGGGTATTCATGATTCCGCCCGCCACCTTGATGAACTTCCCAGCGTGGGCGACAAATAATAGTCCTGATGCTCCCGCGGCGACGGCCATATCCACGGTATCGCCGACAAAGTTGCTGCACCGGAAACCCGCGGACAGATCCAGCCCGAGGCTGTCCCGGGCAAAGGTCTCCCCGTAATTGCCGGGCGTCACCAGGAGCAGGTCATGCCCCGCGGCACGCAGCATGGCGATCTCCAGCCGGATGCTCTCCTTGAGCGCGTCCTCGCTCATCGGCTCCACGATCCCGCTGGTGCCCAGGATGGAGATTCCGCCCTCCACGCCGAGGCGCGGGTTAAAGGTGCGGGCAGCGATCTCCTCCCCGCCCGGCACGCTGATCTCCACCAGCAGCGCGCCCGTCTCATCCAGGGCGCGGCAGACATCCAGGACGGCCTCCCGGATCATGGTCTCCGGCACCGGGTTGATCGCGGCCTGTCCCACCGGGACCGACATGCCCGGCCTGGTCACCCGGCCGACGCCCTCTCCGCCGCATATCCTGACGCTGCCCTTCTCCCCCTCCGGGTCCCTGCGCACCTTTGCGTAAACGAGGATCCCGTCGGTCACGTCAGGGTCATCGCCGGCGTCCTTCTTCACCGCGCAGCCGGCGGCGCCCTCCTCCATGCGCGCGTCCAGGATGGCAAGGCGCAGCGTCAGCCCCTTCGGCGTGACGAGCTTTACCTCCCCGGGGCACTGTCCGGTCAGCAAAAAGGCGGCGGCAGCCTTAGCCGCAGCCGCGGCGCAGGACCCCGTCGTATACCCGCGCCGCAGCCGGCGCGCGCCCTTCCAGATATACTCTTCTTCTCTGTCTATTCCGCTCATTCCGGACCTCCTTTCCCTATTATAGGACAGGGCGGCCCCCCTTAGCAAGCCGGCTGCGGGCCGGCGAAGGAGGGGCAAAAAAACTACTATATATATTCATAAACCCCCTTGACAGAAAATTTATATTTGATACAATATAATCGCAGCAAAGATAAATATATGAAGAGAGAAGTTGTTTACATAGGATTTGGGCAATGCCCGGGAGGTTTATGATGGGTATTTATGCGTATTCTGTTACCAATGCAAAGGGTGAAGAGGTCAGCCTTGAGCAGTTCAAAGGCAAGGTCATGCTGATCGTCAACACCGCGACCGGCTGCGGCTTTACCCCGCACTACAAGGATCTGGAGGCGATGTACGAGGAGTTCCACGATAAAGGGCTCGAGATCATCGACGTCCCCTGCAACCAGTTCGCCGGCCAGACGCCGGGCACGGACGAGGAGATCGCCCAGTTCTGCACCCTGCATTACAATACGAAGTTCCCGCAGATGAAAAAGTCTGACGTCAACGGGGAGAACGCGCTTCCGCTGTTCACCTACCTGAAGAGCCAGCAGGGCTTTACGGGCTTCGGCGTCGGTCCTGCCGCCCTGGCGATGAGCGCGATGCTCAAGAAGATCGACAAGGACTACAAGAACAATCCGGACATCAAATGGAACTTCACCAAGTTCGTCGTCAGCCGCGAGGGCGAGGTCGTTGCCCGCTTTGAGCCGACCGCTTCCATGAAGAAGGTTCGCGAGTGCGTGGAGAAGCTTCTGTAATAAGACACGAGGAGGAAAGACATGGCAAGATATGACATCGCCATCATCGGCACGGGTCCTGCGGGCGTAAGCGCCGCCATCACATCCGTCATCCGCAACAAGAGCGTTCTGCTTCTGGGCAGCGCTGATCTGTCCGCCAAGCTGAAGAAGGCTCATGAGATCCGCAATTATCCCGGCTTTGCCGCCGTTTCCGGCGAGACCCTCGGCGCCGCCTTCGCGGAGCATCTTTCTTCGATGGGTATTGAGATCACCGAGGATAAGATCACATCGGTCTACGCGATGGGCGACTATTTTGCCCTGCAGGCTTCCAGCGGACTGATGTACGAAGCCGCGGCCGTCATCCTGGCGACCGGCGTCATCGCCGGCAAGCCCCTCGAGGGCGAGGAAGAGCTGCTCGGCCGCGGCGTCAGCTACTGCGCGACCTGCGACGCTCCCCTCTACCGCGGCAAGGAAGTTACCGTCATCGGCTACTCCCCGAAGGAGGAAAAGGAGGCCGCCTTCCTCTCCGAGGTAACGGCGAAGGTCACCTACATCCCGATGTATAAAGAGGAGCCGCAGCTGCCCGGCAGCGTCGTCATCGTCAAAGACCGCGCCATGGGCATCGGCATCCAGGACGGCCGCCGCGTCGTGAAGACCGCAGGCGAGCCCATCGTCACGGACGGCGTCTTCGTCCTGCGCGAGAGCGTTTCCGCTGGCCAGCTGGTCCCGGGCCTTGCCACGGACGGCACCCACGTGCTGGTCGACCTGCAGATGAAGACAAACATTGAAGGCTGCTTTGCCTGCGGCGACATTGCCGGCAGACCCTACCAGTACGTCAAGGCAGCCGGCCAGGGCAATGTTGCGGCGCTCTCCGCCGTCGACTATCTGGACGCGAAAAAACGAAACTGATACAATACGATAGAGAAACATCAAAACAGTAAAGAAGGGAAGGTTTAGATCATGGTCAGAAAAATTTCTCAGGAAGAATTCAAGGATGTGCTTGCCAGCAAAGTCGCTCTGGTCGACTTCTCCGCCGTCTGGTGCGGTCCCTGCAAGATGGTGGCGCCGGTCATCGAGGCGCTCTCCGATGAGCTGGACGGCCAGGTCGACTTCTTCAATGTCGACGTGGACGACTGCCCCGAGATCGCGGCCGAGTACGCCATCATGAGCATCCCCGCCCTCATCCTTTTCAAGGACGGGAAGTCTGTGGACATGAAGGTGGGCTTCCGCCCGCAGGCAGAGCTTGCCGCCTGGATCAAGGGCGAGCTGAACTAAGGAAAGGACGCTGAAGAACATGGAACAGGCAGGCATTCCCGAACAGCTTAAGCTGGATCACCAGCTGTGCTTTCCGCTTTACGCCTCCGCAAGGATGATCACGAGCCTCTACACGCCGGTCCTGCGGCCCCTGGGGATCACCTACACCCAGTATCTCGTCTTTCTCGTGCTTCTCGAGCGGGACGGCATCCGGGTCGGGGATCTGTGCTGCAGGCTGTACCTGGACAACGGTACCCTCACCCCGGTCCTGAAAAAGATGGAGGCGGCAGGTTACCTGAAAAGGGAGCGCTGCCCGGAGGATGAGCGGGCTGTGCGGGTCTTCCTGACCGACAAGGGTCACGGCATGGTCCGGCAGCTTGAGGACGTCCCCGCGAGGGTCGGCTCCTGCCTGCGCCTGTCCCCCGAAGATGCCGGCGCGCTCTATGGCCTGCTCTACCGGCTGCTGGAACAGAA
>CAMOKZ010000030.1 GCA_946618155.1 uncultured Lachnospiraceae bacterium
TGGACGCGGGCATCCCGCACTACTGCGGCGCGGATTCCTTCGCCCTCAACGGCGCTTTCCTGGGCTTCGGCATCAACTATGAGGACCTGGGCGCGGCGACCGCAGAGATGGTCTGCGAAGTAACGGTCGGCGGCGCGGATCCCGCGGCCACCCCGGTACGCACCTTTGACAACGGTATCGCGACGATCAACACCGATACCGCAGAGGCCCTCGGCATCGATACGGCAGTGGTGGAAGAGGCCTTCGGCCCGTTCTGCTCCGATGTGCTGTATGTGACGACCGCTAAAGAGTTTGAATAAAACAGAAATACAACATAGACACTACTAACCGGCATGCCCGCGGTCTGATGCCGCGGGCATCCTTGCGGAGGAAAACGATCTTGGGACATTTTCTGACTGTACAGATCATCCAGACGGCGCTGGAGATCGGCCTGATCTATTCGCTGATCGCGCTGTCCCTGTTTATCAGCTTCAGTATCCTGAATATCTGTGATCTGTCCACGGACGGCTGCTATACGCTCGGCTGCGCCGTGGGCGCTGTGGTCACGATCTCGGGACACCCCTTCCTGGCCATTCCCGCCTCGATGGCGGCCGGCGTCTGCTCGGGCTTTGTGACGGCCCTGCTGCAGACCAGGTTCGGGGTGCAGAGCATCCTGGCCGGAATCATCGTGAATACCGGCCTCTATACCGTCAACCTTGCGGTGATGGGTTTTTCCTCCAACCTTTCCATCTTCGGCACGGACACGATCTTCTCCCTGGCCAAGGGGCTTTCCTCCGCGGCCTGGTGGCAGAGCTGGTACAAGCTGATCCTGCTTGGCTGCATCGTTCTGGTCGTGTGCCTTGTCCTTTACTGGTTTCTGGGCACAAGGCTCGGCCTTTCCATCCGGGCGACCGGGGACAGCCCCGCCATGGTGCGCGCCTCCTCGATCAACCCGGCCTTCACGATCACGGTCGGCCTGTGCATCTCCAATTCCCTGACCGGCCTGGCCGGCTCGCTGATCGCGCAGTACAACAAGACCAGCGACATCAACCTGGGCACCGGCATGGTGACCATCGCCCTGGCCTCCCTGGTCATCGGCGAGAGCCTCTCCCGCAAGCGCCATATGGCAGTCCGCATTGCCTGCGTGCTGGCGGGCTCCTGCCTGTACCGCCTGATCGTATCCCTCGCCCTGCGGCTCAATATTCCCACAGAGGCGTTCAAGCTGGTCTCGGCGGTGATCGTCGCCATCGCGCTCATTCTGCCCAGCGCGAAGAGCATGATCGCCCTGAACCTGAAGAAGAGGCGCATGAAGGCGCCCGGACAGAGGGGAGGGAACGGACATGCTTGAACTTAAGGGAATCAAGAAGACCTTCAACCCGGGGACCGTCAACGAAAAGACCGCCCTGCGGGATCTGTCCCTGGAGCTTGCAGACGGGGATTTCGCCACGATCATCGGTTCGAACGGGGCCGGAAAATCGACGATGTTCGGCGCCATCGCGGGAACCTTTTTCCCCGACGAGGGCCAGGTGCTGCTGGACGGGGAGGATATCACCTTTGTCCGCGAGCATGTGCGCAGCCACTATATCGGCAGGCTGTTCCAGGATCCCCTGACGGGGACCGCCCCGAACATGACCATTGAGGAGAATCTCTCCGTCGCCTACCTGCGGGCAAGCGCGGGGAAGAAGGGCATCTTCAGCCGGATCACCCGCAGGGAAAAGGAGTTCTTTCACGAGAAGCTCTCCCTGCTGGGCATGGGGCTTGAGGACAGAATGACCAACCCGGTGGGCCTTCTCTCGGGCGGACAGCGCCAGGCCCTCACCCTGCTCATGGCGACGGTGGTGACGCCGCGCATCCTTCTGCTCGACGAGCACACGGCGGCCCTCGACCCGGCCACGGCGGCCAAGGTCCTGGAGCTGACGCGGCAGATCGTGGAGGAGAGGAAGATCACCTGCATGATGGTCACCCACAACATGGAGCAGGCCCTGGAGCTGGGCAGCCGCACCCTGATGATGTCCGACGGCAGGATCGTGTTTGACGCGGCCGGCAGCGTGCGCGACGGCATGACGGTGGAGGATCTGCTCCGCCGCTTCGCCGAGCAGGCAGGCAAGAAGCTGAACAACGACCGCATTCTCCTGTCCACGGAGGAAGGCAAGTAAGATCGGACAAAAAGACATACAAATATGACATCAAGACATGTTTGAGGGATGAAGAAGGCCGGGCGCCGCGGGATGCGGTGTCCGGCCTTCTTTGACCTCGTATGGAAAGTGATGTCCTTTTGTCAGGTCGTGATCAGATCTGTCCGCCGCTCAGCGAGGAAAGATCCGCGAAGAACGTGGGGTAGGAGATCGCCACGCACTGCTCGTCCGTGATCGTGGTCGTGCCCCCGGCGGCGAGGGCGGCGACGGCAAAGCTCATGGCTGCCCGGTGATCGGCGGCGGGGTCGATGACGGCGCCGTGCAGGGGCTTTCCGCCCGTGATGATCATGCCGTCCTCCGTCGCCTGCACGTCGGCGCCCATCCGGCGAAGACCATCGGTCATGACCGCAATGCGGTCGGATTCCTTGACCTTCAGCTCGGCGGCGTCCCGGATGACGGTGGTGCCCTCGGCGAAGGCGGCCAGCACCGCGAGCACCGGGAGCTCGTCGATCAGGGCGGGGATGATATCTCCGCCGATCTCCGTGGCCTTAAGGGGGCCTGCGGTGACCAGCAGATCCGCGCAGGGCTCGCCGCAGAGGACGGTCTCGTTTTCCAGTCTGATGTCCGCACCCATCGCGCGCAGGACGCGCAGCATCCCGTCCCGGGTGGGGTTGATGCCGACCCGGCGCAGCAGGACCTGCGAGCCCGGGACCAGAAGCGCGGCTGCGATGAAGTAGGCCGCCGAGGAGATGTCCCCCGGCACATAGATCTTCTGCCCTTCAAGGCGCGGCGCGGGTTCGATGGTGACGCGGGTGCCTTCCCGGGTCAGGGAAGCGCCGAAGCTCTGCAGCATGCGCTCGGTGTGGTCGCGGGAGAGGGCGGGCTCTGTGAAGGAGACCGGGCCGTCGGCGTAGAGGCCGGCCAGCAGGACGCAGGATTTGACCTGGGCCGACGCGATGCGGGAATCCCAGTCCGCGGCGTGCAGGGCCGTTCCCTCGATGGCGAGGGGAGCGCAGCCGTTTCCTTCAAGATCGCGGATCCTCGCGCCCATGGCGCGCAGCGGGTCCATGACGCGCCGCATCGGTCTGCGGCGGATGGAGGCGTCGCCGGTGAGGACGCTGGCGAAGGACTGCCCGGCCAGGATGCCGGAGAGAAGGCGGACGGTGGTGCCGCTGTTGCCCGCGTCAAGATCGCCTGCCGGGGCGGCAAGGCCCCGCAGTCCCTTTCCGCGGACGAGGATGGAGGACGGCGTCCGTTCGATGGGAATGCCCATCTGCCGGAAGCAGGAGATGGTGGAGAGGCAGTCCGCCCCCTCCAGAAAATGGGTGATCTCCGTGGTGCCCTCCGCAAGGGCGCCGAACATCACGGCGCGGTGGGAGACGGATTTGTCGCCCGGCACGTCAAGAGAGCCGCGCAGCGGGCCGCGGGAGCGGGTAAGTTCCATGGCAGTATCCTCCGGATCAGTGTGCCTCGATGACGTTGTAGCGGTGCTGGCGCAGAATCTCCGCGGCCTTGCGGCTGGGCTCCTCCTCGTAGAATTCGATGCGCAGCACGCCGCCCTCGAATTCGCGGTTGTTGACGATGCCGATGTTCTTGATGCTGATCCCGTTTACCGCCAGGGTCGTCGCGATGGTGGCGATGGCGCCGGATTCGTCGACGATGTCGCAGTAGATCCGCCAGGTCCGCTTGATCGGGCCGAGCGGGGAAGCCGAGAAGGAATTGCGGTACTGCCCGGATTCGCGGAACATGCGGCGGATGTAGGCGCCGTCCCCGTCCAGCATGCGGTCTCTGGCCTCGGTGAGGAGACGCAGGAATTCATCCATGACCCGGGCGATGTTCTCCTTGTTCGTCACGCAGATCTGTTCCCACATTTCCGGGGAGGAGGAGGCGATGCGGGTGATGTCCTTGAAGCCGCCCGCCGCGATCATCTTCATGTATTCCTCCCGGGTGTCGAGGTTGCGGACCGTGCCGACCAGGGAGGAGGCGACCAGGTGGGGCAGGTGGCTGACGGCTGCTGTGATGTAGTCGTGCAGGCGGTAGTCGAGCTCCAGCGGGATGGCGCCGAGGCTCACCGCCAGGTCGTGCATGCCGGCCGCGGCTGCCGGGTCAGCTTCCGGCTCCGGGGTCAGGATATAGTAGGCGTTCTCAAACAGATGCTTCGTGGAGGCGGAAAGGCCGGATTTTTCGGAACCGGTCATGGGATGTCCGCCGATAAAGCGGGAGGAGAGGCCGATGGCGCGGACCGCCTCGTGGATGCCGGTCTTGACGCTGCCTACATCGGTGATGAGGGTCTTCGGCCCGAGGATCCGGGAAAGGGGCTCGAGGGCGGCGATATTGTTCTCCACCGGCGCGCACAGAAAGACGATGTCGCAGGCCGCGAAGGCACTGTCGCCGGGGCCGGAGCAGACGACGTCGATGATCCCTTCCTCAAGGGCGGCGCGGGAAGTTTCCCTCGAGCGGGTCGCGGCGCAGATGGCGCAGGACGGGTCAAGGGCGCGCAGCGCTTTCGCGAGGGAGCCGCCGATCACGCCGAGGCCGATAAAGCCGAAAGAATGCCACTTCATATCCGTATCCTCCTGTTCTTAATCGGGTGTTTTCCACTTCGGCGATTATACTGTCAAAACCCCCGCACTGTCAACCGGGACGGGGCTTTCGGGGGGGAAACATGCACTTGCAATTTACATGCTGTTTTAGTACAATATACCCATGTGGCATCGGGCCAACTAACCAACAGACACGGAGGAGAAGGATATATGAAAGTGTACGCAACGGATAAGATTCGTAATGTCGCTATCCTCGGCCACGGCGGTGCCGGAAAGACCAGCCTCGTGGAGGCTATGGCCAACCTGTCCGGAATCACCACCCGTCTGGGCAATGTGACAGACGGTACGACGATCAGTGACTTTGACAAGGAAGAACAGAAGCGCAAGTTCTCCATCAGCACGTCCATGGTTCCCATCCAGTGGAACGATGTCAAGATCAATGTCCTTGACACGCCGGGCTATTTCGATTTCGTGGGCGAGGTCGAGGAAGCTGCTGCTGCTGCCGACGCCGGCATTATCGTCGTCAACGGCAAGAGCGGCGTTGAAGTCGGCACGCAGAAGGCCTGGAACATCTGCGAGAATTTCGGCCTGCCGCGCATGTTCTTCGTGTCCAACATGGACAACGAGCACGCTGACTATCACAAGATCGTCGAGGACCTGACGGAGCTCTACGGCAACAAGGTCGCGCCGCTGTTCCTGCCGATCCGTGAGAACGACAAGTATGTCGGCTATGTGGACGTGGTCCGCAACGCCGCCTTCAAATATGTCGACAAGCAGAAGAAGGCTCCCTGCGATATCCCGGCTGATCTTGAGGCCGATCTGGAAGCCTACCGCGAGACCCTCATGGAAGGCATCGCGGAGACGAGCGAAGAGTACATGGACCGCTACTTCGAGGAGGGCGTGGACGCCTTCACTCCCGAGGAAGTTTTCGCGGCGCTGCGCGTGAGCGTGTGCGGCGGCGATCTGTGCCCGGTCGTGATGGGCGCCTGCCTGAACCTGCAGGGCGTTGTCATCCTGATGGAAGACATCGTCAACTATCTGCCGAGCCCGGCGGATGCGAAGATCTCCGGCACCGACGTCAAGAGCGGCGAAGAGTTCGCGGCCGACTATGACAACGGCAAGGCCAAATCCGCATTCGTCTTCAAGACCATCGTTGACCCGTTCATCGGTAAGTATTCCATGATCAAGGTCGCGTCCGGCACCATCCGCGGTGAGGACACCCTGTATGACGTGGAGACCGAGAACGAGTTCCGTGTCGGCAAGCTGTACGTCTTCGAAGGCAGCAAGCCGCAGGAAGTTTCCGAGCTGCAGGCCGGCGACATCGGCGCCATCGCGAAGCTCGAGGCTGCCACCGGCGACACCCTGGCCACCAAGGCCGCGCCGGTCAAGTACGACGTCGTCAAGACTTCCGTGCCCTACACCTACAAGAGATACTCCGCGGTGAAGAAGGGCGAGGATGACAAGGTCGCGCAGGCGCTGGCGAAGATCTGCCAGGAAGACCTGACCGTCCGCGTCGTCAACGACAGCGAGAACAGACAGACCCTGCTCTACGGCATGGGCGACCAGCATCTGGACATCATCGTCAGCAAGCTGCTCACCAAGTATAAGGCCGAGGCAGTTCTTGACCGTCCGCGCGTTGCCTTCCGCGAGACCATCCGCAAGAAATCCGATGTGGATTCCAAGTATAAGAAGCAGTCCGGCGGACACGGCCAGTACGGTCATGTCAAGATGACCTTCGAGCCCTCCGGAGATCTGGAGACGCCCTATGTGTTCGAACAGATCGTCGTCGGCGGCGCGGTTCCGAAGAACTTCTTCCCGGCTGTGGAAAAGGGTATTCAGGAATCCGTCCAGAAGGGCCCGATGGCCGGCTATCCGGTCGTTGGCGTCAAGGCAGTCCTCTACGATGGTTCCTACCATCCGGTCGACTCCTCTGAAATGGCCTTCAAGACGGCTGCCAGCATGGCATTCAAGGACGGCTTCATGAAGGCGGGCCCGGTCCTGCTTGAGCCGATCGCTTCCCTCAAGGTCGTTGTTCCGGATAAGTTCACCGGCGATGTCGTCGGCGACCTGAACAAGCGCCGCGGCCGCGTCCTGGGCATGAACCCGGACCACAAGGGCAACACGATCGTGGAAGCGGACGTGCCGATGTCCGAAATGTACGGTTACTCCACCCAGCTGCGCTCTATGACGGGCGGCAGCGGTGATTTCTCCTATGAGTTCGCAAGATACGAGCAGGCTCCGGCCGATGTGCAGGAGAAGGAGATCGCAGCAAGGGCTGCGGAGCAGGAGTAAGATACCAAGAAAGGAGACACCTGATCATGAAACACATCAAGACCCTGAACACGAAACCGCTGCAGAGCACCTTAAAGAAGGGCGGCTGCGGTGAATGCCAGACGTCCTGCCAGTCGGCGTGCAAGACTTCCTGCACGGTCGGCAATCAGACCTGTGAGCATTCGAAATAAGAGATCTTAAGCAATACCGGACGGGCTGCCGCATATGTGAAAGCTGCATGGTACAGCTTTTTCAGCGGCAGCCCGTCTAATCGAGTTGCGGAAGGGAGATTAATTCTTTTTGATCCATCAGTTTAAAAACAACGGTTTTAACATCGTCCTCGACGTGAACAGCGGAAGCGTGCACGTGGTGGACGATCTGGTGTATGAGGCGGTTGCCCTGCTCGACCAGGGAAAAGACGAGGAGAGCGTATGTCGGGAGCTGTCCGGCACCTACGCGCCGGACCTGGTCAGGGAGGCACTGGCGGAATGCGCCGAGCTCCGGGAGGCGGGCCTGCTGTTCTCGGAGGATATCTACCGGGACGCCGTTTTTGATTTCAAGGCGAGAAAGACCGTGGTGAAGGCGCTGTGCCTGCACATCGCCCACGACTGCAACCTGGCCTGCCGCTACTGCTTTGCCGAGGAAGGCGAATATCACGGCCGCAGAGCGCTGATGAGCTTCGAAGTCGGCAAGAAGGCGCTGGATTTCCTGATCGCCAATTCCGGCAGCCGCCGGAACCTGGAGGTGGACTTCTTCGGGGGAGAGCCCCTGATGAACTGGCAGGTCGTCAAGGACCTGGTCCGCTACGGAAGAGAGCAGGAGAAGCTGCATGACAAGCGGTTCCGCTTTACGCTGACGACGAACGGCACGCTGGTGAACGATGAGATCATGGACTTCTGCAACCGCGAGATGGCGAATGTCGTCATGAGCATGGACGGACGGCGCGAGGTCAACGACCGCATGCGCCCGTTCCGGGGCGGCAAGGGCGTTGGCAGCTACGACGTGATCGTCCCGAAATTCCAGGAATTCGCCAGGCGGAGAGGTGAGCTCGACTACTATGTGCGGGGCACCTTCACCCACTACAATCTGGATTTCTCGCAGGATGTCCTGCATTACGCCGACCTGGGCTTTACGAAGCTTTCCATGGAGCCTGTGGTCGCGCCCCCCGAAGCGCCCTACGCCATCCGCGAGGAGGACGTGCCGCAGATCTGTGCGGAGTACGATCGCCTGGCGCAGGAGATGATCCGCCGCGAGAAGGAGGGAAGAGGATTTACCTTCTTCCACTTCATGCTCGATCTGTCCGGCGGGCCCTGTGTCTACAAGCGGCTGTCGGGCTGCGGGTCCGGGACGGAATACCTTGCAGTCACCCCATGGGGCGACCTGTATCCCTGCCACCAGTTCGTCGGGAACGAACAGTTCCTGCTCGGCAATGTGGACGAGGGCATCGTCAGGGAGGACATCGTCGGGGAGTTCAAGCAGTGCAACGTGTACGCCAAACCCAAGTGCAGGGACTGCTTCGCGCGGTTCTACTGCAGCGGCGGCTGCGCTGCGAATTCGTGGAATTTCCACGGGAAGATCACAGATGCCTATGATATAGGCTGTGAACTGGAGCGCAAGCGTATTGAATGCGCTATCATGATAAAGGCGGCGCTTGCTGCTGACAATGAAGGAAAAGAGGTAGAAAGCAATGAACAAGAGTAGAGCAAGGCTGGTCAGCATCCTTATGGCTGTTCTGCTTGTGGTCGTCGTGTTCACGGCGGCTGTCGGCTTCGGCCCGACCGGCACCGGCAGCGCGAAGAACATCAAGCTCGGCCTGGACCTGTCCGGCGGCGTTTCCATCACGTACCAGACGGTAGGTGACGAAGCCCCGTCCGCGGAGGACATGAGCGATACGATCTACAAGCTGCAGCAGCGCGTGCAGAACTACAGCACGGAGGCTTCCGTTTACCAGGAAGGCAGCAACCGGATCAACATTGAGATCCCGGGCGTTACCGACGCGAACGCGATCCTCCAGGAGCTGGGCAAGCCCGGTTCCCTGACCTTCCAGCTGGCTGACGGCACCGTGGTGCTGGACGGCACGCACGTAGCCTCCGCCCAGGGCGGCACGCAGAAGGATAACATGAACAACGCGGAACACGTGGTCACCCTCTCCTTTGACGCTGAGGGCGCCAAGGCCTTCGCGGACGCCACGAGCAATCACGTGGGCGAGCAGATCTACATCATCTATGATGATGCGGTCCTGAGCGCGCCGGTGGTGCGTGAGGCGATCACCGACGGCAACTGCGTGATCTCCGGCAGCTTCACTGCCGAGTCCGCCGCCAACCTTGCTTCTTCCATCCGTATCGGTTCCCTTTCCCTTGAGCTGGAAGAGATCCGTTCCAACGTCGTAGGCGCGCAGCTGGGCGAGACCGCCCTGTCCACGAGCCTGATCGCCGGCCTGATCGGCCTGCTGATCGTCATGATCTTCATGATCTGGGTCTACAAGGTGCCCGGCATCATCGCCGCCTTCTCCCTGATCATGTACACCGGCCTCGAGCTGGTAGCCCTCAACGCCTTTGATATGACGCTGACCCTGGCCGGCATCGCGGGCGTTATCCTTTCCATCGGTATGGCAGTCGACGCCAACGTCATCATCTACGCCCGCATCCGCGAGGAGATCGCAGCGGACAAGCCGGTGAAGGCGGCCATCGACACGGGCTTCAAGAAGGCCCTTTCCGCCATCATCGACGGCAACGTGACCACCCTGATCGCAGCAGCAGTCCTGAACTTCATGGCGACCGGTTCCGTCAAGGGCTTCGCCCAGACGCTTGCCCTCGGTATCGTGATCTCCATGTTCACGGCGCTGGTGATCTCCCGCATCCTCGTGAACTGCGCCTATGCGCTGGGCATGAAGGATGAGAAGTATTTCGGCCGCGCGAAAGAGCGCAAGACCATCGACTTCATCGGCAGACGCAAACTCTTCTTCATCATCGCGATCTGCTGCATCCTGGTCGGCCCCGTCTCCATGATGGCCAACAAGGCTGCCGGCAAGGGCGCCCTGAACCTGAGCATGGAATTCCGCGGCGGCACGTCCACCGACGTGACCTTCGACCAGCAGTATACGATGGCTGAGATCGATTCCCAGATCAAGCCCGTCATCCAGGATATCATCGGCAGCGGCGATATCCAGGCCCAGACCGTCAGCGGCGGCAATGAGGTCATCTTCAAGACCCGCGTCCTGACTGTCGACGAGCGTGAGGCCCTTTCCGAAGCCCTCGAGGAGAAGATCGGCATTGCCGAGTACACCACCGAGAGCGGCGCGACCGAGCGCAGCATCAGCTTCGAGACGATCTCCTCCACCATCAGCAACGAGATGCGCAGAGACGCCGTCATCGCCGTCATCGTCGCGGTCATCTGCATGCTGATCTACATCTGGTTCCGTTTTTCGGATATCCGCTTCGCCTCCAGCGCGGTCCTCGCCCTGGTGCACGACGTGCTGATCGTGTTCGCCTGCTACGCCCTGGTGCGTATCTCCATCGGCAACACCTTCATTGCCTGCATGCTGACGATCGTCGGTTATTCGATCAACGCCACCATCGTTATCTTCGACCGTATCCGTGAGAACCTGAAGCTCAGGGAGAAGAAGGAAACGCTGGAGAACGTGGTCAACAAGAGTATCACCCAGACGCTGACCCGAAGCATCTATACGTCCTTCACGACCTTCGTGACGATCGCCGCCCTCTATGTGCTGGGCGTGGCGAGCATCAAGGATTTCGCGATGCCGCTGATGGTCGGTATCGTGGCCGGCGGTTTCTCCTCTGTCTGCCTCACCGGCTGCCTCTGGTACATCATGAGAAAAGGCGCGGAGAACAAGGCTGCGAAGAAGTAATACTGATCCATAAGGAATAAAGACCTGCCCGCTTCGGCGCGGCAGAAAAACGGCGGCTCCGCTGCGAGGCAGCGGGGCCGCTCCATGCGTTAAGAGGCCGGAAGGAGACGCCAGGTGGAAAAGTGGTTCGTTAAAAATATCGGGGGTGACTTCTACGGGATCGCCCGGGAGTTCGGCATCGATCCCGTCATCGCGAGGCTCATGATCAACCGGGGCCTGAGGACGAAGGAGGAGATGCGCGTGTACCTCTCCGGCGGGCGCGCGGATATTCCGGACCCTGCCCTGCTGAAAGGGACGGAGAAGGCGGCGGCCCTGCTGCTGGAGAAGATCCGCGAAGGAAAGCGCATCCGGATCATCGGGGACTACGACATCGACGGGGTGAACGCGACCTACATCCTTTTCCGCGGACTTTCCCGCCTGGGCGCGAAGGTGGACTACGAGATCCCGGACAGGATCAACGACGGCTTCGGCATCAACGACCGGATCGTGGAGGACGCCTTCCGGGACGGCGTCGACACCCTGCTGACCTGCGACAACGGGATCGCGGGGATCGGGCAGGCGCGCCTTGCCCGCACCCTGGGGATGACCATGATCATCACCGATCACCATGAGCCGATGTTTGAGGAGGAGGACGGGGAGAGACGTCTCATTCTGCCCGAGGCCGACGTGCTGATCGACCCCTCCCTGCCGGGGGAGACCACGCCCCATCCCGGCATCTGCGGCGCGGTGGTCGCCTGGAAGCTGGTGGGCGTGCTCTGGAAAACGGCAGGCATCCCGGCGGGGGAGGAGGATGTTTTCCTCTGGAACGCGGCCTTCGCCACCATCGGGGACGTGATGGACCTGACCGGGGAAAACCGGACGATCGTCCGGCTGGGCCTCGAGGCGATCACCCGCACGGAAAACCGCGGCATGCGCGCCCTCATCCGGGCGACGGGCCTGGAGGGACGGAAGATCAGCGCCTACCACATCGGCTATGTGCTCGGCCCCTGCATCAACGCCAGCGGACGCCTGGAGACGGCAAAGGAGGCCCTGCAGCTGTTCCTCGCGGAGAGCGACGTGGAGGCGGCGGAGCTTGCGGAGCGGCTGCGCGCCCTGAACGAAGAGCGGAAGGACATGACGGCAAAGGCCGTGGAGGCGGCGTCGGCCCAGATCGCGGAGAGGGGCATGGAGAGAGACCGGGTGCTGGTCATCTTTCTGCCGGACTGCCACGAGAGCGTGGCGGGGATCGTGGCCGGGAAGATCCGGGAGCAGTACAATAAGCCGGCCTTCGTGCTCACCCGGGCAAAGGACGGGATCAAGGGATCCGGACGCTCCATCGAGACCTGGTCCATGTTTGAGGAGATGTCCGCCGTATCCGGGCTGTTCACCAAGTTCGGGGGACATCCCATGGCGGCCGGCCTTTCCATGACAGAGGACAACATCGATGTGTTCCGCCGGGAGATCAACGCCAGGTGCCGGCTGACGGAGGACGACCTGACCCGGAAGGTGGAGATCGACATGGCGATGCCCATCGGCTATATCTCGGAGCGCCTCTGCGGACAGCTGAGCCTCCTGGAGCCCTGCGGAAAGGGGAATACCAAGCCCCTGTTCGCGGCCAGGGATCTGGGCGTGTCCGGCGCGCGGGTGCTGGGCGCAAACCGCAATGCGGTGCGGCTCGGGCTCTTTGACGAGAAGGGGGCCGGCATCACCGGCCTGTACTTCGGGGACGCGGACGCTTTTCTCTCCGATCTGCGCAGCAGGTGGGGGGAGGACGAGGTGCAGAGGATGCTGCAGGGACGTCCCGGCAAGGTGCGGCTGACCGTCACCTATTACCCGGACGTGAACGAGTTCCGGGGGACGAGGAGCCTGCAGATCACCATCCGGAACTACCGCTGAGGGCGGCCCCGCGAAGCCCTGACAATTCTTGACAAGAAAATCGCTTTGGCATACAATTAGTTCTGTTCATGTTAACAAAAGCGGCTTGGAGGAAAAAGAATGGCAATCACCTACAACCACAGAGCCATTGAAGAAAAATGGAGAAAGAACTGGGAAGAGAACCCGGTAAATGTTGACGACGGAAAGAAACCGAAATATTACTGCCTGGACATGTTCCCGTACCCGTCCGGAAACGGCCTGCACGTGGGGCACTGGAGAGGCTATGTGATCTCCGATGTATGGAGCCGGTACAAGATGATGCAGGGCTACTACCTCATCCATCCGATGGGCTGGGACGCCTTCGGCCTGCCGGCAGAGAACTACGCGATCAAGACCGGCCAGCATCCTGCCATCTCCACCGCGCAGAACATAAAGAATATCAAAAAGCAGATCAACCAGATCGCGTCCATCTACGACTGGGACAGAGAGGTCAACACGACTGATCCTGCTTTCTATAAGTGGACCCAGTGGATCTTCGTCAAGATGTTCAAGGAAGGCCTTGCCTACGAGAAGGAATTCCCGATCAACTGGTGCCCGTCCTGCAAGACCGGCCTGGCCAACGAAGAGGTCGTGAACGGCCGCTGCGAGCGCTGCGGTACCGAGGTGACCAAGAAGAACCTCCGCCAGTGGATGCTGCGCATCACGAAGTATGCGGACCGTCTCCTGGACGATCTGGATACCCTCGACTGGCCCGAGAAGGTCAAGAAGATGCAGACCGACTGGATCGGCAAGTCCTACGGCGCAGAGGTGGATTTCCCGGTGGACGGCCGCGATGAGAAGATCACGGTCTACACCACCAGACCCGACACCCTGCACGGCGCGACCTTCATGGTCCTTGCCCCGGAGCATCCCCTTGCCCGCTCCCTGGCGACGCCCGAGACCGAGGCGGCGGTGGAGCAGTACATCTACGACGCTTCCGTCAAGTCCAACGTCGACCGCATGCAGGACAAGGAAAAGACCGGCGTCTTCACCGGCAGCTATGCGATCAACCCGCTGAACGGCAAGAAGATTCCGATCTGGCTTTCCGACTACGTCCTCATCGACTACGGCACCGGCGCCATCATGTGCGTGCCGGCCCATGACGACAGAGACTTTGCCTTCGCGACCAAGTTCGGCATCCCGATCGTACAGGTCATCGCGAAGGACGGCAAAGAGATCGAGAACATGACCGAGGCCTACACCGAGGCCGCCGGCACCATGATCAATTCCGGCGAGTGGAACGGCCTTGAGTCCGCGAACCTGAAGAAGGAAGCCCCGCTCATCATCGAGAAGATGGGCATCGGCCGCAAGACCGTCAACTACAAGCTGCGCGACTGGGTCTTCTCCAGACAGCGCTACTGGG
>CAMOKZ010000031.1 GCA_946618155.1 uncultured Lachnospiraceae bacterium
GGCCGGGTCCTGGGCGGTGGAGCCGCGGTGCGCCCGCCAGTGGTAGAGCACCTGCGGGATATGGGCGATGCGCTTCGCCTGCTCGGTGCACCGCAGGACCAGGTCATAGTCCTGGGCGCCGTCAAAGGCCGCATCCGGCCCGCCCCCCGCCTTCTCCAGCAGATCGCGGCTCACCATCACGGGATGGCAGATATAGTTCATGCTGCAGAGCAGCTCCTGGTTAAAGTCCGACTTGAAATGGGGCTCGAACCAGGTGCGCCCGTCCATGGAGACCTTGTCCTCGTCCGCGTAGAAGAAGTCCGTCTCCGGCTCTTCGTTCAGCTCCCGGATGAAGGCGAACAGCGCCTCCGGGTCGAGCAGGTCGTCATGGTCGGCAAAAAAGATATAGTCACCCTTCGCAGCCTCGATGGCCGCACAGGTATTTTCCGAGATTCCCAGCGGCTCCTTCGCCGCCACCGCGCGGATGCGCGCATCGCCGGCGCAGAGCTTCTCCAGCACCTTTTCCAGCGGCGAGGGCTGCCCGCTCCCGTCGGAGAGGACGAGCTCCCAGTTCGCGTAGGTCTGGGCCTGCACCGAGCGGACGAGGGCCAGCAGATAGTTTTCCGGCGTTTTGTAGAGCGGGACCACGATGCTGACCAGCGGAGCATGCGCAAAAACGGTCTCCCGCTGCCGGGCAAGCTCGTCCGGCGGGGCAAGCTTCGCCTTCCTCCACTTCCCGTAGGAGGAGGGAGCAGATGAAGCAAAGAGCTTCTCGATGGTCCTGCGCAGGGTGCCGGCAAAGCCGTTCCTGCGGTAATAGAGCAGGGCCTTGCGCAGCAGCGAGCCCTCCTGTACATTCTTCGCTCCGCGGCTGACGCGAAAGCGGATGGCCTCCTCGGCCTTCTCCTCCCCCGCCCTGACGTAGAGGGGAAACCGGTCAGTCCCGGGTACGGGCATCTGCAGGGTAAAGCCGAACCGCACATCTTTCCCCGCCGCGGCCTCCTCCTCAAGCTCCGGAAAGCTCTCCAGGATATCCGGCCGCAGGGTGCGGGTCACTTTTCCGCGCAGGATGGCGCCCTCCGCGTCCTGGGCGCGGAAACGGCACTGCCCGCTGCCGGCCGCCCAGCCGCCGATGAAGAGGCCGTCCTGCGTCTGCTTCCAGGTCTCCGGATAGCAGACGGGCTTTCCCTTCATCTTCGCGAGGGCGCGCAGGGAATTGCGGTAGACGAGGCGTCTGCCCCCTTCGCCCTCCTCATAGACATGCAGGGTACCTCTGCGCTTCTGAGGCAGCGTGATCCACAGGAAATACTCCCTGTCCACGCTCTCCAGCCCGGTGCCCATCCGCATATATTTCTGTCTCACCCCGGCGCCCTCTTTATACGAGATGCGCACCGGAAGGCGTTCTTCGCCGGCCCAGGCCGCGATATCCCCTTCATGGAGCGGTCTCGCCAGGCAGTACCCCCGGATCACATAGATGCCCGGGTCGGTGAGGTGAAATCTTGACGCGGCTGCTGTAAAATTGCGTTCCATCCGGTCAGTCCTCCCGCAGCGTATAAGGCGCCCGGTCTACGGCAAAATTGGGATTGTAGAAGGGATCGCCCGCATCCACCAGGTCTCCCCAGCGGCTGCGGAACAGATCGATCTCCCGCTGAAATCTTGCCTGTTTCTCGGGGGTATCCTCATAGCCCCTCGACTTTGATTCGTAGTGATGCCACTGGGCGAAGGGGACAAACACGTTATAGTAGCCCGCCTTGCGCACCTTCAGGCAGAAATCCACATCGTTGAGCGCCACCGCGTACTGCTCCTCGAAGCCGCCCACCTGCTCGAACACGTCCCTGCGGACCATCATGCAGGCCGCGGTGACGGCGCTGTAATTGCAGGTGATCTGCGCGCGCATCATAAACCCGAGGTCGTCGCTCTTCAGGCCGCTGAACACATGGCCGGCAAAGCCGCCGAAGCCCAGCACGATCCCGGCGTGCTGCACGGTATCGTCCTGGAAAAACAGCTTGGCGCCGACGCAGCCGGTCTCCGGCTGCATGCAGTGGCCCAGCATCTCCCGGATGCTGTCCGGCTCCATCAGCTCCGTATCGTTATTCAGGAACAGCAGGTAGGAACCGTTCGCCTCCCTGGCCGCGAAATTGTTGATCGCGGAGTAGTTGAAGCCTTCCTTCCAGCGCAGGACGCGGATCCTCCCGTCCTTCGCGCACAGCTCGTCGTAGCAGGCAAAGGTCTCCTGCCGCGTGCTGTTGTTCTCGACGATGATGATCTCCAGATTCTGGTAGCTGCTCTTGGCCAGGATGGAATCGATGCACCTGGTCAGGTCCCAGCGGTGATCCTTGTTGGGGATGATGATGGAGACCAGGGGATCGCCCGGCGTATCGTAGATCACGTGGTTGAGCGCCCACAGCTTCATCATCTCCACCCGGCCGCTCTGCCCCATCCGGCGCATATGGGCCTCAATGGCGCTGCGCCCCGCCTCGTAGGCGTACATCTTGCTCTTCGGGTTGGCCGCCGTGGAATCCCGGTGCATCCTCCAGTGGTAGAGGATCTTCGGGATGTGCACGATCTTCTGTGCCTTTTCCGTGCAGCGGAAGATCAGGTCATAGTCCTGGGCCCCGTCATAGCGGCTGTCAAAGCCGCCGGCCTGACGGAACAGCTCAGCCGACACCACGAACAGATGGGTGATGTAGTTGTGGGAGCAGAGCAGGTCCGGAGAAAAGTCCGGCTTCAGGTTCGGGTCAAAGTGGGTGGAAAGATCCATGCTCACCTTGTCCTCGTCCGTATAGAGCACGTCCGCGCCCGTCCTGCCGATGGCGGCGGCGGTCTCAAAGAGCGCGTCGGGCGCCAGCACGTCGTCGTGGTCGAGCAGGGTGATGTATTCTCCCGTCGCCAGCTTTGCGGCGGCGTTGGTGTTTTCCGAGATGCCGCCGTTCCGGTCAAGGAAGACGACCCTGATGCGCGGGTCCGCCTGGGCGTAGGCCTCCAGGGCCCGCTTCAGGTCCATGTCGCGGCCCGTCCCGTCGTCAGATACGCTGGCGTCCGCGATGCAGAGCTCCCAGTTGCTGTAGGTCTGCGCCTGCACGGAAGAGACCATGTCGCGCAGGAAATCCGCCGGCGTCCGGTAGGTCGGCACCAGGATGCTGATCTTCGGTTCTGTGCGCAGGCTGGTGATCCGCTGCGCTTCGAGATCCGCCTCCCCGGCGCGGTGTTTTTCAAACCAGACCGAGTAGGGATCGGGCGGAGCCTGTCCGGCAGGCATAAAGGGCAGCGCATGCGCCCTCGCGGCCACATAGTTGCGGGCCGCGCGCAGCTTCTCCATGGCGCGCCAGCCCTTGGTGGACTGCACGGCCGCCAGATGGGCGTCCCCGCTCCTTACCTGCTGCTCCAGCTGCGCGGCGCGCATGGCCTCGTCATTGAGCCGGCCGATCAGCCCGGCAACGGGCAGAAGCTCCATCTTCCCGCTGATCACGAGGCGCTCCAGGGCGCCCACCTCTCCCTCGATCAGCAGAATGGGGTCAAAGGTCCGGAAAAGCAGCCAGCCGTCTTCCCGGGTGCCGTTCAGCGGACGGATCCGGATGGAATCGTCCGTCTCGATTTTATCAATACGGATGCGGCAGCAGCTTCCCTCCAGCGGATCCCACCGCAGAAGGACGGCGCCTGCCGCCTCCCTGACGGGCAGCTGTGCCCGGAAGGTCCCGTCCGCCGCCAGCGAAGTGACCGCCGCAATGCGGCTCTCCTCCGCGATCTGGCCGGTCTTCGACCAGTAGAGGGATCCTGCCAGGATCCTGTCGGTCCTGCCGCCCGCGCCAAAGCCGAGGTCCTCCAGGGTCACCGCCCCGGGGGTGATCTGCGCGAAAAGCTCGCGGACAGGCGTCACGCCCTCCGCGATGTATGCCTGCAGAGAGGCCTCCATCTGCGCGTAGGCTGCGATCTCCTCCCGCGTTGCGCCGAGGGAGAGCAGCTGGGCCGAGGCCGCGGTGTCCGCGGTCTCCGGGCTGTCCTCCATCTCCCGGTGCCAGAAATAGTGCAGGGTCCGGTAAAGGGCGAACCGCACGGGAACCGGGAAAAAGAATGTCCACTCGTAATCGATCAGGTCAAGGGAAGAACTGTCCTCCCGCACCAGGAAATTGTCGAGCACCATGTCGACGTCCGTCACGGGAAGGCTCATCAGGCCCTCCGGCAGGGCCGCGTCCCCGAAGACGCGGGTAAACTCTTCGCTTTTGGCAAAGGGCACATCGGCAAGGGCGAGGATCTGGTCCGCCAGGCCGCGGATCAGCTGGTCCGCCTCTTTCTCCTGCCCGCGGGCCCGCATGCGGTGCGCCCGCTGCGCGAGGGTCTCTTTGCCGTCGATATAGGCAAAGGCCAGGCAGCGCCTGCCCTTTTCATCCTGCTTTTCCTCCCCATCGAGGACAGGGCACGGCACGACGTCCGTTCCCGCAAACAGGTCCCCGAGCGCCTTTCCGGCCTTTTCCATGCCGGCCACGTGCCCGTCCCCCTCCGGGAAGCAGGCCGTCTTGCGCAGCATGCGGCTCCCGTCATCGCCGCACAGGATGTCCGTGCGGATGGCGAAGCTGCGGCTGCGCTCGGCGGAGAATTTTGAATAGATCACGGTTTTCATCAGATATTATCCTTTAGTCAGTGTCACCAGGAACGAATTGGCAAACAGGGGGAAGAGCCCGTCCCGGATCAGGGAATCCCATACCCGGCCCTCGTCAAAGAGGACCAGCCTCTCCCTGTCAAAATTCCAGATATTGTCCGGCAGCTCGCCCTCCAGCGGCAGGCGCCCGTCGGAGAAGATCCTCGTCGGGAGCTTGTAATCCGGGAAGGGATAATAGAACTGCCATCCCGCAAAGCCCGCCCGGGCAAAGAGCGCCTCCAGCGCCGGCTTCGAGAAGGTGTGGGCGTGGGTCGGACGCGGATAGTCCTCCAGCCCGTCGAACAGGCCGCCCGTGTGATCCTCGCGGCAGCCCGCCCAGTACTTGAGCCCGAGACGGTTCTCGATGGCCATCACCAGGGTGCCGCCGGGCTTAAGGTGCGAGGCCGCCTGCTTAAGGAAGGTCAGATACTGCCCTTCCGTGCTGTCCCCCTCGATGTAGGAGGACGCATACTCAAAGACGCCGATCAGCGTCACGTAATCATAGTCGGCGGCAAGGCCGGGCTCGATCTCGCCGTAATTGCCCACGAGGATCTCGATACCCTCCATGTCGCGATGGCGCAGGGCGTTGATCCTGCTGCGCCTGCGGGAGAGCTCCACGCAGGTCACGCTTCCCGCCCCGGCGGCCAGCGCCCCCGTCACCGCGCCGCAGCCGGCACCGATCTCCAGGACCTTGTCCGTCTTCTTAAACGGGATCCAGCTGACGATGTTTTCCCGCACGGGCGAAAAATGATAGAGCACCGCCCAGTCCTTTTCTTCGGCGATCCGCTCCGCGATCTCCCCGGGATCGCCCCCGGCGATCTCCAGAAGCTTTTCCTCCACGTCGCCGTCGCTGTAGAGATCCTCGCCGGGATAGAAGGTATAATCCAGGCTTACCGATCCGATCTTTTCCTTCGTTTCGCTCACGGATCCTCCCTCCTCTCCTGCGGCTCGCGCAGCGTCACCTCGGAATTCATATCATAAAAGCCCACCGTGTTCTTCGAAGAAACGACCGTCAGGCCGCAGGCCTGATAGAGCCGGTGGTGGACGACAAAGTCCGTTCCGTCATAGCCGGTGCACCCCAGGGAGAGCATGTACTCCCCGCCCTGCAGGTCCACCTTCTGGGTAAACAGGATATCCTGGTATTCGCCCGGGTTCTTCGCCTTCACCGGCGCCCGCTCGAAGAGGCTGTTCGTCCCGGTGATCTCGGTCCCCTTGAGGTCCGTGATCGTAAAGGCGTAGATCGGGTCGTTCACCCGCTCGTGGAAGAGCACCCGCATCTTGATCGTGCATGCGGTCCCCTTCTCGATCGTATTGGAGGACGTCCCCTCCTGGTCCAGGATATTGAAGCCGACGATCTCGGCCCTGCGGTCGCCGTACTCGTTGATGTTCGGGTTTTTCGGGAAGGCGGGCTCCCACTCTTTCCCGTCCGCGGCCTCCCCGGCGCTGCCGGGCTCTCCCTTCGCGGGAATGGCCTTCAGGCTGTCCAGATCGAGCTGCCCGACCAGGACCTTCTTGTAGAGGTCGATCATATCATTGGGCGCGCCCTCCGCCAGCTTGACGCCGCGGTTCAGCAGGACGACCCGGTCGCAGTACTTGCTGATGCTGCTCAGGTCGTGGCTGACGAACAGGATGGTCCGCCCCATCTTCTTGAAATCCTCGAATTTCCGGTAGCACTTTGCCTGGAAGAACACGTCGCCCACGGAGAGCGCCTCATCCACGATCAGGATCTCCGGATCGATGTTGATCGCCACGGCAAAAGCCAGCCGCACGAACATGCCGCTGGAGTAGGTCTTGACGGGCTGATAGACGAAGTCGCCGATGTCCGCGAAATCCAGGATATCCTGCAGCTTCGCATCGATCTCCTCCCGGGAGAATCCGATCATCGTCCCGTTGAGGTAGATGTTCTCGATGCCCGTGTATTCCATATTAAAACCGGCGCCCAGCTCGAGGAGGGCGGAGATTCTCCCGTCGACCGTGACGGTCCCCTCCGTGGGGCTGACAATGCCGGTGATGATCTTTAATATCGTCGACTTTCCGGAGCCGTTGGTCCCGATGATGCCGATGGTCTCTCCCTTTTTCACGTCAAAGGAGACGTCCCGGAGAGCGTAGTGATCCCGGGAGAGCTTGCGCTTTCCCGCAAGGCCCAGGGATTCCAGAAACCTGTCCCTGGCCCGGTCATATAGTTTATATACCTTCGTCAGATGCTCGATCCTGATCGCGGCTTCCTGCATGCTACCTCCTTAACTTGTCCACTCTCCCCGCACCTAAAGGTTACTATTCACGGCCCCGCCCCGCAGGCCACAGACCAGCCGTGAATAGTAACACTTATAACACATCTGCGAAATGCACGCGCAGACGGGAGAATACGGCGCGGCCCAGAAGGGCGGCCGCCGCGCACAGCAGCCAGAACCAGGCGGTGAGCCCCGGCTTCTGCCAGAACCAGACGCCCGTGATCATCGCGTCCCGGTAGCCCTCCACCACATAGTACATGGGGTTTAAGGTGAAGATCGTCCGGAGCACGCCGGAAATATGCAGATCCGCAAAGTTCCACATGATGGGCGTCAGCCAGATGCCCACCTGCAGGAAGATGCTGATGACCTGGGAAAGGTCGCGGAAAAAGACCACCACGGAGCACGTCAGCCGGGAAACGTTCAGCACCAGCACGAACATGCACAGTGTATAGTAAAAGACCTGCAGGACGGAGGGGCCGGGAAAAAAGCCCATGACCGTGTACAGGAAAACCAGCACCGCCACGAAGAAGAGGTGCACGAACAGGGCGGATACCAGCTTGACCGCCGGCAGGATCTCGATCCGGAATACCACCTTCTTGACCAGGTAGCTGTATTCCACCAGGGAATTCGCCCCGCTCGAGAGGCTGTCCGAGAAAAAGAACCAGGGAATGAGCCCCGCGATCAGCCAGAGCACGAAGGGCACCTGGCGCTCGGCGCCGGACCGGACGGTGGAAAACACGAACCAGTAGACCAGGATGGTCACCACGGGCTGGATAAACGCCCAGATGATCCCCAGGTAGGAGCCCGCGTATTTTGTTTTGAAATCATTTCTTGCCAGCTGCCAGATCAGCTTCAGGTCCTTCCGAAACTGCCCGTCTTCCGGCTTTTGTCTGTCTGCCATGAAACCGCGCATATCCTTTCTGCGGATTTATTGTAACTATTCGCTTTACCAGGCGCCCTTCGGGATGATGATCCCGAAATAGCACCAGACCACGAAGGCCGCCATGGCCGCGCACAGCGTCCAGGTAAAGACGGCGGCGCCCTTTTCCTGCGGGCTCGCCTTCCGGTACAGGGCCCTCACCCCGTACACCGTGAAGTACATCAGCGGGACCAGCATGGGCATGCTGTAGCGCCCCTGTCCCTGGTAGTCCTGGAAGTAGGAATTGTAGAGGCTGAGCAGGTTGGGCAGGATCATCGTGATCAGAAGACCCACGTGGAAGATGCCCTCCGGGCGCATCCGGTCGAGCCGGTAGGAGAATTTCGCCTTCATCTCCCGCCCCGCGACATTGAATACCCGCGTGAAGGTCTGCTTCAGCAGGGCGAACAGTTCGCGCCATTTGACCAGCACGCCGATGAGGCCTGCCAGAAAGACGACGAAGAGCGCCTTGCCGACCCACTCCGGCGTCCAGTCATTCATGTAGCCGAAGCAGCCGATAAAGCTGTAATAGACGGAGAAGATCCAGTTGTGCTTCAGGTTGGCCGGAACGATCAGCAGCATGTCCTTCAGGGACATGTTCGGATCCTCCGCGAAGGTGACGCGCACGGAGGGCTTGATCGCCTCCATCGCGTATTTTTCCTCATAGACCGTGGTGATATTCAGGCCCAGGAAATCCCCGTCGTAGAGGATATAGCTGCGGACGAACCACCACAGGGCAAGCACGGCAAACACCGCGGTAATGATGAGCCCCCTCGAGAAGAGTTTCCTGAAATTCCACTTTTTCTCCTCGCCCAGCAGGATAGAGAGGGCGAAAACGACGATCGTGGCCAGCACGACGCCGTAGGCATTATAATAGGAAAGCGCGCAGATCGAGACGCCGACGCCGGTCAGCAGGCAGGTGCGCACGCTCCAGCCGTCCTCCAGGCCGCGCAGCCAGCACCAGATGAGCATCGATGTCGCCATCAGGGCAAGGGAATCGCAGTTCAGATAGCTGAACAGCACAAAAGCGCCCGGCAGAAGCAGGACCAGGGCGGCAAAAAGTCTCGCCCACTTCTTCGGGAAAAGCTTGTCCGCGATCTTCAGGACGAACCAGGCATGGATCACGCCGAACATGACCTCGGCCAGGCGCGCCGCGCAGACCAGCACCTCAAAGGAGGAGGTGAAGAAGCTGGCGATCTTCATGAATACATAGGAGACCATCAGGGAGAGCATCGGATAGAAGGCGTAGGAAATGCCCCAGACCTTGTCTCTGATCGCGGGGTCCCCGCCGTGGGGAAGACGGTTGTGCTCGACCATGTATTCGACGATCACGTACCGCATCTGTTCATCCGGTGAGTAATTGTAGCGCTGAGTGAACGCCCAGGCGGCCATAAACCCGCCGAGGGCAAGCAGAAAGAGCACGTCCCAGCGCACGGCCGGGAAACGCCCGGAAGATGTGTTTGTCTTTTCCATCATGTAACTGTTCCCCTTCTCCCCTTATTTTCCGCGGCCGGCCGCGGGCGCAGGCGCCTTCTCAGAGCGCCTCCGTGTAGATATAATAGCCCGCCCGGGTCGAGCTGTCACTGGTGTGCCCGAGCAGGTCCGTGTCGATCCGGCTGACACGGCAGATGGTGATGTCGGTCCGGGCCCTGTCCCTTTCCAGTGCCCGCGCGTCCTCCTGCGTCAGCAGGAACCGGACATACGCCCTGCGAAGAGGCGCGCCGCTTCGCACGCTGATCGGCCTTCCGCAGGCCGCGTCGATCACCATGCGGATAAAATCATTGCCGGTGGAAAGCTCCACCAGATCGGACCCGATGCAGTCGCCGCCCATGCGGGCGCCGATCTCGATGATCCGGATGCTGCCGTCCGCGGCGAGCTTAAACTCGGAATGGCTGGCGCCGGTCACGATGCCCAGGGCATCAAGCCCCGCAAACACCGCCGCCTTCACCTGCTCCTCCTGCTCTGCGGAAAGGCCCGCCGGCTCCATATGTCCCGTCTCGATAAAGTGCGGGGCGCCGGTGGTAAATTTCTTCGTGACCGCGAGAAAATGATGAACGCCGTCCTGGGAGATGCACTCGCAGGAGTACTCGTCCCCCTCAAGGTATTCCTCGATGATGGCCATGTGCTCGAAGGACGCCTCGCAGGCCGCATCCACCGCCTCCTGCAGGCCTTCTGCGGTCTCAAGCCGCGTGATCGCGCGGCTCCCCGAGCGGTCCGTCGGTTTCACGATGACCGGGAAGGAAAAGCCGGAAAGATCAGGCCCGTCGTGTCTGCCCGTGCGGACAAAGCGCGGCACGGGAACGCCGGCGCGGGCGAAAGCCTCCCGCATGGCGGCCTTGTTCGTGCACTGGTGCGTGATCGAGACCGGATTGCAGGGCAGGCCGAGATGCTCGGCCACGTAGCTGACGGCGACAACGGCCAGATCAGAGCCGATGGAACAGATCCCGTCCGGCCGGATGCGCCGGCACACTTCCAGGATCTCCTCTTTCTCGGTAATGCTGATCGGATAGAAATAATCCGCTGTCTTTTCCCCTTCCGCCCCGGCTCTCCAGGCAAAAACATGAGTCTCGTAGCCCAGCTCCTTTGCCTTCAGGATCAGCTGATTCTGAAAGTCGTTCGCACCGATGACGGCCAGCTTTTTCATTTATCCTTATCCTCCGGAACCCGCAGTAAACCTATTTTACTCTTTTACTGTCATTTTTGCGATATTCTATTATAAAACACTTCCATTTAAAAGACAACTGTCTTGTCAGTCCAAAATAATCCTGCTATAATAGTAGGCAACATTTGGAAGGGGGTATACTATGCGCAAATGGTTCAAGACTCTGCTCCTTCTGCTGTGCTTTACCTGCCTCCTCGCTGCCCCGGCGGCAGCCACAGAGACTGAGGCGACAGAAACAGAGCAAGGAACAGCAACAGCAGCTTTTAAACCCGGCATTAAGACCAAAGACGGCAAATTCTATCTCTACGATAAGACCACAGGCAAGAACGTCAAAGGCCTTAAGGGCGTCCAGGAATACCCGGCAGGGTCCGGCAAGTATTATTATTTCATCAATAAGCTTGGCAGGATCTATACCCAGACCTGGATCAAGAAAGGCACCAGCTATTATTACGCGAATAAGAACGGTCAGCTGGCCAAAGGCCTCAAGAAGGTAGGCGGCAAATACTACTTCTTCCGGAAAAAGACCCTTGAACGCTATTCGGGCTGGATCAAATACGACAGCAAGTGGCATTACTTCAACGCCGAAGGCGTGCGCGTCAAAAAATGGCTCAAGTGGAAAGGCCATACCTACTATCTTGACCCGAAGGACGGCGCCGCCAAGTCGATCGGCATGAAGCAGATCGGCAATTACTGGTACTACTTCAACAAGCGCGGACGCATGCAGACCGGCTGGGTCACGGTAAACGGCAAGAAGTATTACATGAACACCAAGGGCGTGCGCATTTCCGGGCTGGCCAGGATCGGCGGCAAGACCTACTTCTTCGGCAAGAAGACCGGCGCCATGCGTACCGGATGGCTCAAGACCGGCGGCAAGCGCTACTACCTCAGCAAGACGAGCGGCGCGGCCGTCACCGGCTGGATGACCCTCTCCGGCGCCCGCTACTACTTCAACAGCAGCGGCGTCATGCAGAAAGGCCTGATCAGCGTGGCCGGCAAGCAGTACTATCTGACGAGCGAAGGCAAGCTGGTCACCGGCAAGAAGAATTACAAGATCAACGGTGTTGCCTACAACATCGACTCCAACGGCGTCGCGACCCCGGTCGCACCCACCGGTGCCTGGTCCATCAAGGTCAACCAGAACACCTGCGTCGTCACCGTCTACCGCGGCAATACGCCGGTCAAAGCAATGCTCTGCTCGGTCGGACTGAACGGTGCAACGCCTGACGGCGTCCGCTACATCACGGATAAGATCCAGTGGCATACGCTCGGTTCCGCCGGCCATTACGTCTACGGACAGTACTGCTCGCACCTGGCGCCGGCCGGACAGACCTGGAGCTCCTACCTGTTCCACTCGGTCTACTATACGTCCTACCGGAACAACTACTCTCTGGCCACGGACGAGTTCCGCAAGCTCGGTCAGCCCGCATCCGCCGGCTGCATCCGCCTCTCCTGCGGAAGCGCCTACTACATCTGGCAGAACTGCCCGGTGGGCACCAAGGTCACCATCTTCCACGGCTCTGCATCGGACGACCCGCTCGGCAGACCGTCCAACCCGTACGCGAACTGGACGGGCAGCTACGATCCGACCGACCCGGTCACGAACGATTGATCCGGACCGCCGGAAAGAAACGCAAAGCATACAGCAGGGGCTGCAGCACGAAAGTGCTGCAGCCCCTGTTTCTTTATGCTATTCTCTTTTGCCTCAGACCGGATCTCTGCCTATTTCTTCTTTTCCGTCTGGGCTTCGTCACTCTGATCGGTATTCTCGGAATTCACAATGATCGTGACCGGTGAAGACAGCTCATAGCCTTCCGGCAGCTTCACCTCCACATCAAGCTCATGCCGGCCTTCCTCCTCACAGGGAGAAAGATCCACGCTCAGCATGATCTCGTCCGGGCCGATCTCCCCGACATCAGGGTCCGCCGCGCGGACCGTGACCGGGATCTCATCCGCCGGCGTAAAGACCAGCGTACGTCCGGAGGGACGGTTCTGCAGATCCACCTGCCCGATCGGGACGGAGAACTTGATGTCTCCCGTCTTCTCGATCTGCACCTGTGTGGTGATCACCGGGGACGCGTCCGCGATCAGCCGCAGTCCCGTGTACTGGGATAGGGTGTCCGTCAGGTCGATCTCCTGCTCGATGTTCTCTGAAGCGTCCTTGACGGAGATCGTGTCGATCACCTTCAGCTCGTCCCCGAGGGCGGCGAAGGCTTCCTCCGTACCCACCAGGCTGATCGTGCGCGGCGTTGTCTCCACGGCCGCCACCCGGCAGCCCGCCGCAGGCATGCCGACGGTCTCCACCAGAATGGGGATATCCGTGCGCACATTCCAGATGTCCACCGCCACCTGCACCGTGCGCTCCTTGATCACTGCCCCGCTGCTGTCCTTAAGCTCCAGCGAGCTCATCTGGCTCTCTGTCAGCTCCGCGCCGTTCTTGTCATAGATCCGCAGCGGCGCGCTGAGCGTCATGTCCTCTTTCAGGCCCGTCACATTGACGGTAGCCACCACCTGGTTGATGATGCCGACCAGCGACTGCGGACCGGCGATGTAGATGCTCTGCCCGCCGACGATCTGCGTGGATCCCACCTCGCAGCCGGCCGCCGTCTGCCCGTTCGTCGAGGCAGCGGCCACAAAGGTCTGCTCGACCTTATCCTCCAGATGTACCTTGATGGAGGCGGGATTGAGGGTGATCTCATCCCAGGTCACCGCGGAGTTCGAGCAGGTGACGGTCAGGGGCACCGCGTCCATCTCGTTGATGTTTTCCAGATCCGCCTCCACATAGAAGGCGGAGCCGTTCCTTGCCAGAGAATCGAGCACACGCCGCCGTTCCGTTACGCGCAGGGTAACGGTGCCCGTCCCTTCCACCTCGGCCACCTTTCCGATATCCGCCACGCTGTCCTGGTTGACGATCGTGATCGGCACGTTGGAGAAGGTCGTGGTCTTGATCGGATTATTCGTATTGGCCACCAGCAGCCAGATCAGAAAGGCGATGACCACAGCGGCGGCCTTGAGCGGGAAGTTTCTGGTCAGTCCTCTCAGCATTTTATTCATTCGTCTTTGACCTCCCCTTGAGGAAACGGAACTTCCTTGTCGTGACCGACTTGTTCTGGAACTGGGTGAGCCGCTCTTTGAGTTTCTCCGACGTCAGCTTCCGGGTAAGCTCTCCGCGGTAGGCCGTGGAAATATGGCCGGTCTCTTCGGATACGATGATCGTCAGGGAATCGGTCACCTCGCTGATTCCGACGCCCGCGCGGTGGCGGGTGCCCAGCTCCTTGCTGAGGGTCCGGTTGTCGGAGAGCGGCAGATAGCAGGTCGCGGCCGTGATCCGGTCGCCCCGCACGATGACCGC
>CAMOKZ010000032.1 GCA_946618155.1 uncultured Lachnospiraceae bacterium
TCAATATGGGGCTGGCCCTGGCGGTCGGCGCGCCGGTCCTTCTGGCGGGCGACATCGACCGGGGAGGCGTCTTTGCGCAGCTTCTGGGCACGCAGATGCTGCTGGAGCCGCAGGAGCGGGCGCTGCTGCGGGGATTTATCATCAACAAATTCCGCGGGGACAGGAGCATTCTCGACCCCGGGATCGCCATGCTCCAGGAGCGCGGCGGCGTGCCGGTGGTCGGCGTGGTGCCCTTCATGCAGCTCGATCTCGACGACGAGGACTCGCTCGCGCCCCGGCTGTCGCAGACCAACCGCCCGCCGGCGGGCAAGCCGGTGGAGATCGCGGTCATCCGGCTGCCGCATCTGTCCAACTTTACGGATTTCAATGTTTTTTCAAGGATCCCGGAGGCAGACCTGCGATATGTCTCCAGAGCGGACGCTTTGGGGGATCCCGACATGGTCATCCTGCCCGGGTCCAAAAATACAATGGCAGACCTGAAATGGCTGCGCGGGAGCGGCATGGCGGCAGCCATCGACGCGCTGCGCGCGAAGGGGCGGGTCATCTTTGGCATTTGCGGGGGCTACCAGATGCTGGGGTGCAGGATCTCGGACCCGGACGGGGCAGAAGAGGGCGGGAGCGCCGCCGGGCTGGGATTTCTGGATACGGAGACGGTCTTTACCAGGGAGAAGAGGCGGACGCTCGTGAGCGGGCGGATCGGGCAGCTTCCCGGAACGCTCGGGCCGCTCGGCGGGACAAAGATCGAAGGGTACGAGATCCACATGGGCCGGACAAGCGGGAGCGGCGGAAGCTTCAGCGAGGTCACAGACCGGCGGACGGGGGCTGTATCTGCGGACGGCGCAGCCTGTCAAAATATCTATGGAACGTACGTGCACGGCGTCTTCGACGGGGCGGGCGCTGCGAGGAAAGTCGTCGATATTCTGGCGGGCGTCAAAGGCGTGAAGCTGCAGCCCTCTGCGGCGGAGACGGACGCCGGCGCTTACAAAGAGGCGCAGTATGATATGCTCGCGGAAACCCTGCGCAGGCACATGGACATGAAGAAGGTCTATGAGATCCTGGAGCAGGGCGCGGAGCCGGTGAGGTAGAGAGATGACAGAGATCGAACACGTCCTTCCCGGGGACATCGAGAGAATGAGCTTTCAGATCATTGAGCGGGAGCTGCGAGAGCTGGGCAGAGTGATCCCGGCGGACAGGCGGCACGTGATCCTGCGGGCCATCCACGCGACGGCGGACCTGGAATACCTGGATACGCTGGCTTTCAGCGAGGGCGTTTTGGAAAAGGCAGCCGATGCGGTCCGGCGGGGGGCGCATATCGTCACGGACACGACGATGGCCATGGCCGGGATCAATAAGAGAAGGCTGGCCGCTTACGGCGGCGAAGTGCACTGCTATATTGCGGATCCCGATGTGGCGCAGCAGGCCGGGAGAGAGGGGACGACCCGCTCTGCGGCGGCGGTCGGCAAGGCGGTAGAGGAGGCGGAGAAAAAGGGAGTCCCCCTCATTTTTGCGATCGGAAACGCGCCGACCGCGCTCCTTGCGCTGGAGGAAAAGATCCGCGGCGGATACAGGCCGGAAGTCGTGATCGCCGTGCCGGTCGGCTTTGTCAACGTCGTGCCGGCCAAAGAGAGGATCATGGCGGCGGGCGTGCCCTACATCTGCAATCGCGGCAGGAAGGGCGGCAGCAATGTGGCGGCGGCGGTCTGCAATGCCATTCTCTATGACATGAAATGAACTGAAATGAACTTGTGACCGGCATGGGATCATGCGGTCATCCGGTGAGAACAGATGGAACTGAACGCATATATCGAAAAAGACGGGAAAAAGCTCCGGCTGGGATATACGACGGGAAGCTGCGCCGCCGCGGCGGCAAAGGCGGCCGCGGCAATGCTTCTGACGGGACAGGCGGTCCCGCAGGTGAGACTGAGGACGCCCCGGGGGCTGGACCTGATCCTGGACATCGAGGATATCTGCTTCGAGAAAGGGGAGGCTGTCTCCTGCGCCGTCCGCAAGGACAGCGGAGACGACCCGGACATCACGAATCACGCGCTGATCTATGCCAGAGCCGCCCGGTCCGGCAAGCCGGGCATCCGGATCGACGGCGGAGAAGGCGTCGGCCGGGTGACGAGGCCCGGACTGGATCAGCCGGTGGGAAGCGCGGCCATCAACAGCACGCCCAGACGTATGATCACAGAGGCGGTCCTGGAGGCGATGGACAGCGCTGCGCCCGGGCAGAAGGCGGCGGATGCGCCGGGGCTGGAGATCACGATCTTCGTTCCCCGGGGACGCGAACTGGCCGCCAAAACCTTCAACCCCAAGCTGGGGATCACGGGCGGCATCTCGATCCTGGGGACGAGCGGGATCGTGGAGCCCATGAGCGACCGGGCGCTTCTCGATACGATCCGCGCCCAGGTGCGGGTCCGCAGGGAGGAGGGCCTGACCGTCCTGCCCGCCGCGCCGGGCAATTACGGCAAGAACTTCTTTTTGGAAAAATACGGCTTTTCCCTGGAGACGGCGGTGACTTCTTCCAACTTTGTCTATGACACGGTGCAGATCGCGGCGGACGAGGGATTTGGCAGGATGCTCTTTGTGGGGCACATCGGCAAGCTGGTCAAGGTGGCCGGCGGCATCCGCAACACGCACTCGCAGTATGGGGATCACCGGATGGAGATCCTGGCGGATCTTGCAGAGTGTGTCATAGCGCGGAGCAGCGGCGAAGCGTCCCCGCAGGGGGCCGCAAAAGGAATCACGCAAGCGCCTGTTCAGGTCCTGCGGCGGGAACTGGCAGAGTGCGTCGTGACCGAGGAGGCGGTCGGTATTTTGAAAAAATACGGGCTGGACCGGGAGGTACTGGCCTTGATGACGCGCCGCATTCAGAAGGTCATGCAGGACTGGTCGCAGGGCAGGATGCAGGTGGAAGTCGTTGTCTTTTCCAACGCGCTGGGCGAATTGGGGAGGACGGACAGAGCAGAGGCGTTTATGCGGGTGCTCAGGGAGGAGACCGCGTAAGGCCGGGGGCTGGAGGTAGAGAGATGGTCCATTTTGTGGGGGCGGGATCCGGTGCGCCGGATCTGATCACCGTGCGTGGGCAGAGGCTTATCGCGGAGGCGGATGTCATCATTTATGCGGGGTCGCTGGTGAATCGGGCGCTTTTGGACGGCCGCAGAGAGGGATGCCGCGTGTATGACAGCGCGAAGATGACGCTGGAGGAAGTGGCGGACGTGATGCGCCGGGCTGATAAAGAGAACCTGACGATCGTGCGGCTGCACACCGGAGACCCCAGTCTTTACGGGGCGGTCCGTGAGCAGATGGATATTCTGGAAAGGGAGGGCATCCCCTATGACGTCACGCCCGGCGTCAGTTCGCTCTGCGGCGCGGCGTCCGCCCTGAAAATGGAGTACACGCTGCCCGGGGTCAGCCAGAGCGTCGTCGTCACCCGCATGGAGGGGCGCACGCCGGTGCCTGAGAAGGAGTCCATCGAGGCCTTCGCGGCACACGGGGCGACGATGGTGATCTTTTTGAGCGCCGGGATGCCGGAGGAACTCAGCAGGAGGCTGGTGCGGGGCGGCTATGCGCCGGATACGCCGGCGGCGATCGTCTACAAGGCGACCTGGCCGGACGAGGAAAAATATATCTGTACAGTCGGGTCGCTGGCTGAGACGGCGGCGGCGCACGGGATCACCAAAACCGCGCTGATCATCGTTGGCGGCGCGGTCGCGCAGAGCGGCTATGAGCGGTCCAGTCTCTATGACCCCGGGTTTACGACTGCGTTCAGGAAGGGACGTGAAGCTGCGGGCGCAGGCGCTAAGGCACATCCGGGCGGCGGAGCCGCCGGCGGGAGCGGCAAAGTCACCGTGATCGGCATGGGCCCCGGCCGGATCGGCCAGATGACCATGGAGGCATACCGTGCGATCGAAGAGAGCGATGTGATCGCCGGCTACCGGGTCTACGTTGACCTGATCCGGGACCGCTTTCCCGGCAAAAAGATCATCACGACAGCGATGCGCCGGGAGGAGGAGCGCTGCGCGCTGGCGCTCAGGGAAGCGGCGGACGGGGCGGATGTCGCCTTTGTCTGCAGCGGCGACGCCGGCGTGTACGGCATGGCCGGCCTCATTTATGAGATGGCGCAGGCGTATCCGTCCGTGGAGATCCGGGTGATCCCGGGCGTCACGGCGGCGCTTAGCGGCGCGGCCCTTCTGGGGGCGCCTCTGATCCACGATTTTGTCCTGATCAGCCTGAGCGATCTGATGACGCCCTGGGAGAAGATCGAAAAGCGGCTTCGGATGGCGGCGGAAGGGGATTTTGTGATCGTCCTCTACAACCCTTCCAGCAAAAAGCGGGCGGATTACCTGCGAAGGGCGTGTGATATTTTGATGGAGACGCTCCCGCCGGAGCAGGTCTGCGGAACGGTGCGAAACATCGGACGCGAGGGGGAGACGGCCGGGATCTGTACGTTGGCGGAGCTCAGGGACCTGCCGGTCGATATGTTTACGACGGTCTTTATCGGGAACCGGTCGACCCGGCGGATCGGCGATAAAATGGTGACGCCGCGGGGGTATGCGCGGGAGCGGAAGGCGGCGGAGCGCAGCCGGGAGGGGCATTCGGACAGATGAGAGCAGAGAGTGGACGAGTCTTAATATTCGGCGGCACGACAGAGGGGAGGATCGCCGCGGAGCGGCTCCTTCATGAGGGAGTGCCCTGCACAGTGAGCGTGGCGACGCATTACGGCGAGGAGGTGCTGGCGCCCCACCCGCTTATGCGCGTCCGCACCGGGAGACTGGACCGGGCCAAAATGGCGCAGCTGATGCGGGAGGAGCAGTATGTCTGCGTGATCGACGCGACGCATCCCCATGCCAAGATCGTCTCGGAGGAGATCGCGTCGGCCTGCGGGGAGACGGGGCTGCCCTGCCTGCGCCTTCAAAGGCGCATGGAAGATCAGCCTGCCGGAGCAGAGGGCTGCGGCAGGCCGGCCATCGTCCACGACATCGACGAGGCGGCAGCTTTTCTCGCATCGGTGCCGGGGCATATACTGGTGACCACCGGCAGCAAGGAACTTGTCCGCTTTGTCAGGGCCCTGGGCGATCCCTCCCGGGTCACCGCCAGGGTGCTGCCTGCGCAGGAGAGCCTTCGCCTTTGCGGGGAGGCGGGCCTTGCGGGAAAGCAGATCTTCGCCATGCAGGGACCTTTTGACGTGGAGATGAACTGTGCGCAGATCCGCCATGCGGGCGCCGACTGGCTTCTGACCAAGGAGACCGGCGAGGCCGGCGGATATCCCGAGAAAATGGAGGCCGCGAAGCGGTGCGGGATCCGGGCCGTGGTCATCCGCGCGTCTGCGAAAGAACAGACCGCAGAGCAGGGATCGAACGCCATGGACCTCGATGATACGATCGAGGCGGCGCTCCGCTTCTTTGACGAAAGGAGCGGGTCTTCCAAGAGAGTGCTCTTCCTGGTCGGGATCGGCACAGGCTCCCCCAAAGCCTTGACGCTGGAGGCGCAGGAGGCGATCGCATCGGCCCGGGTGCTCTTCGGCGCCGGCACGGTCCTCCAAAACCTGACCGGCACGCCCGGCACGCGCCCCATGACATCCGGCAAGACGGTCGTACCCATCTATGACAGTGAAGGGGTCCTCAGGTATCTGTCGGAGCACCCGCAGATCCGCACGGCAGCGGTCGCCTATTCCGGGGACAGCGGCTTTTACAGCGGCGCAGCCTCCATGCTGGCTGCACTCCGGGCGTCCCAGGAGAGAGAAGGCGGCGGCACCGCGCCTTCTGCGCAGCCGGCCAAAGCCGCCGGGTATGACGTGCGGCTGCTCTGCGGGATCTCCTGCGTCTCCTGGTTTTCCTCCCGGGCGGGCATTCCCTGGCAGGACTGGAAGATCCTCAGTTCCCACGGCCGCTTTTGCAACGTGATCGGACAGGTGCGAAGAAACCGCGAATGCTTTCTTCTTCTGTCCGGCGTCGAACAGCTCAGAAGGACCGGCGAACAGCTGGCGGACGCCCAGCAGCGCGGCGTCCTCGGCAGCCTGCGGCTGCTCTTAGGATACGAGCTGTCGCGGCCGGCGCAGGAGATCCGGGAATGCAGTGCAGAGGATCTTGCAGAAGCTGCCAAAGAGGGACTCTACGTCCTCTACATCCGCCACGAGGACGCGGACAGGACACCGGTTCTTCCCGGCCTTCCGGACAGCGCTTTCATCCGCGGGAAAGCGCCCATGACATCCTCGGAGATCCGCGCGCTCTCCCTGTGCCGCCTGGGCCTGACCGCGGGCGCCGTCCTCTGGGACGTGGGCGCCGGCACGGGCTCCGTCAGCGTCGAGGCGGCGCTGACCTGCCCGGACGGAAGGGTCTGGTCGGTGGAGTGCAGGGAAGAGGCACTCGCTCTTCTTGCGGAAAACCGGTCCAAATACTGCCTCCGGAATATGGAGATCATCCGGGGGCGCGCGCCGGAGGCACTGAAGGACCTGCCCGCCCCGACCCATGTCTTTATAGGCGGCAGCGGCGGTGAGATCGGAGAGATCCTGCGGGCCGTCCTGGAAAGGAACCCGGGCGCCCGGGTCGTGGCCAACTGCATCACGTCAGAGACGCTGGCCGCACTGAAGACGGCGCTGGAAACGCTGCCGGTCCGCGACCTGCAGTGCATGCAGGTCATCGTGAACCGGGAGGAGAAGCTGGGGCGCTATCACTGCCTGCGCGCCGCCAATCCTGTTTTTATCATTTCCTTTGCCGGAGACGGACGCTGATATCGCATGCGGATCCGCCGGTAAAGGCGTATATCCAAAATCTGTCTGAAAGAGGTGAGAGGCCTGAATGCTGCACGGCGGAGAGATCTACGAGAACGCGAATATTCAATATGATTTTTCGGTCAGCATAAATCCGCTCGGGCTGCCGGAAAAAGCAGTCCGCAGGCTGCGGGAGACCGTTCCGCTCTTAACGCGCTACCCGGATCAGTCCTGCGGCGCGCTCCGCAAGGCGCTGCAGAGGAGCACCGGCGTCCCGGCGCATCAGATCCTCTGCGGGAATGGCGCCTCGGAGCTGATCGAGGCCGCCGTCCGCGGCCTTGGCGCGCGCAGCATTCTTCTCACGGCGCCTTCCTTCTCCGGCTATCTGCATGCGGCGGGGGCAGCCGGGGCAGAAGTCCGTTTTCATAAGCTGCGCAGGGAAGAGGATTTTGTGCTGACGGATCGATATTTTGACGATCTCGCAGAGGGCCCGGACATGGCCATCCTGTGCTCGCCCGCCAACCCTGTGGGCAACCGGATCGATCCGGGGCGGCTGCGCAGGATCGCGCAGTTCTGCGGGGAGAAGAAGATCTGGCTGATGGTCGACGAGTGCTTCCTCGGCTTTCTGGCGGACGGGGAGGAGACCACCATGCGGCGGCTGCTCACGGATCCGGAGGGCGGCGGCAGGCTTCTGGTGCTGGACGCCTTCACCAAGCGCTACGCTATGCCCGGCATCCGTCTGGGCTACCTGATGGCGCGGGACCCGTCCGTTCTGGCTGCGATCCATGCCCAGCAGCCGGAGTGGAGCGTCTCTGTGCCCGCACAGGTCGCGGGCGTCGCAGCGCTGGAAGAAGACCGCTCTTATATGGAAAGAGCCCGCGCCCTGATCGCATCGGAGCGCAGAAGAATGAGCGACGCGATCGAAGCCCTGGGTCTTCGGGTCTTTCCGGGAGAGGCGAATTACATATTCTTCTCCTCGGAGACGGAATTGCAGGGGCCGCTCCTCAAGAGAGGCATCCTGATCCGCCGCTGCGATAACTACAGGGGACTTGAAAAAGGCGATTACCGCGCCGCCGTCCTTCGCCCGGAGGAGAATGATATCCTGCTCGGGGCCATGGCGGAGATCTTGAGAGGAAAGGAGCCTGCCGATGGGTGAGGAGAGACACTATTCCTTTTTTCAGAACAGAGCTTGTGAATATTTCCCCTGCCACAAGGGCGCCGATCCGGCGCGCTTCAACTGTCTGTTCTGCTATTGCCCGCTCTACATGCTGGGACCCGACTGCGGGGGAAACTTCCGCTACACGGAAAAAGGGATCAAGGACTGCACCGGCTGCCTGATCCCTCATCTCCCTGAAAACTACGGACAGATCACGGGCAGGTTCTCGGAGATCGCCGCGCGAATGCAGGGAGGCGGCTCTCCCTGTGTCAAAACAGAGAAAAAAAACCGCATCGTCCTGCTGGCCTGTACGGAGCGGGGCTTTGACACGATGCGGAGGGCGGCGTCCGCGCTCGCAGAGCGCTATCCGGAGACGGAGATCCTGCAGACAGGTCGCAGCGCGCATGTGCCGGGCTGTGAGGAGGGACCGGGCCTGCCGGCGCTCACGGCGAGATGGTTCCGCGAGGCGGATGCGCTCATTTTCTTTGCCGCGGCAGGAATTGCAGTCCGCTGCATCGCACCCTTTGTCAGGGACAAGTTCCGGGACCCGGCGGTCCTCTCAGCAGATGAAGGCGGACGTTTTGTCATATCGCTCCTGTCCGGTCACGCAGGCGGCGCCAACCGGCTCTGCCTGGCGCTGTCCGAAGCGCTCGGCGCACAGCCGGTGATCACAACGGCGACGGACGGGCGCGGGCTCTTTGCCGTCGACGTCTTTGCGGCGGAAAAGGGTCTGGCCATTTCCGACCGGGAGACCGCCAAACAGATCTCCGCCCGCATGCTGGCGGGAGAACAGCCCGGGATATATGCGGAGGACCCGGAGGTCCTGCGCGGATACGGAACCGGGTTCACGGTGACCCGTGACCGCAGCGCCGCCGACATCATCCTTTCCTTCCGGAAAAGACCAAAGGACAAGGAGAAGGCCCTGTATCTGATCCCACGAAACGTCACGCTGGGCATCGGATGCCGGAAGGGAATCTCCCGGGAGGAGATCGGGGAGGCCGTGCAGCAGATCCTGGACAAAACCGGCGTGTTCCGGCAGGCCGTCTGCGGCGTCGCGTCGGTCGACCGCAAGAAGGAAGAAGAGGGCCTGCTCTCTTTTGCCCGCGAATGGGCGCTGCCGGTCAGATTCTACACGGCGGAGGAACTCATGGCACTGCCGGGGACTTTCACCGCCTCCGAATTTGTGCGGCGCATCACCGGCGTCGACTGCGTCTGTGAGCGAAGCGCGGTGATGCTGGCGCTGGATACCGCGGCGGAGCAGGCGGCCGCTCTCCTGGCGAAAAAAGAGAGCCTGGGGGGCGTTACGGCGGCACTGGCTTTCATTGAGCCCGAATTCGGCGGCGCAGCCGCTTTGAGGTGACAGAAGAATGCAGAGGATAAAGAGGAGATTCCTGCCGGCGGCAGTGTTTCTGGCGATCATACTCTCGGTCAGCGCCTGCGCGCCGGCTGCAGGAGGCAGCGGTGCGGAAGAAACTGCGAAGGAAGTTCCGGCGGAGGATGCCGTGACTGCGGATGCGGCGGCCGGCGAAAGGGAAGGCGCTTCCGGCGCCACGCAGGCGGATGCGGCGGCACCTGCAGACAAATGGGAGGACGGCACCTATGTGCCGGCGGTCTTTACCGCACAGGGCGGAACCGGCAAGGTGACCATCACCTGCCCGGAAGTCGTGATCAAGGACAAAGAGGCGCAGGCGCTGATCGTATTCAGCAGCCCGCATTATGAGTGGGTCGAGGTGAACGGGACCCGGTACGATCCGGAAAACGCCGGCGGCAAGGACAGGGAGGATTCGCGCTTCCGGATCCCCGCTGTCCTGGATGAGGAGATGACGATCCGCAGCCTGACGACTGCCATGTCCGAGCCGCACGAGATCGAGTACAGACTCTTGATCAGCCTGGCGCCGGGCGCCGCCGAAGACGGATCCGGCGGCGGAACGGCGGCGTCCGCAGAAGAAGCGGACGGCGGGACAGCCGGAGGGGAAGGTACTGCCGGCAGCCTTGAGGCGGACAGAGAGGCGGAACCGCCCGTGATCGACGGCCTGCGCTTTGTCTGCGCGATGGACACGGTCTATGCGGAGACTTTTGACATTTATACATATCAGTCTGCGGACGGCGGCACAGACGGCCTCTACCGGCTGATCGATGTGCATGACAGCGGGCGCTATCTGATCCTGCCTGAGCACAGCGCGGCAGATGGGACCGCCGAACAGGACCGGACGCCGGCACAGCAGCTTCCGGGACTTCCCGGCGACATCACGGTCCTGCAGGCGCCGCTCGACAATCTCTATGTGGCAGCCACCTCCGCCATGGCCCTTTTTGACGCGGCCGGCGCGATCGACCGGGTGAAGCTCACCGGCACCAAAGCAGAGGGCTGGTACATCGACGCACCCAAAAAGGCGCTGGCGGACGGCAGTATGGTTTATGCCGGCAAGTACAGCGCGCCGGACTATGAGCTTCTGACCTCCTCCGGCTGCCGGCTGGCCGTGGAATCCATGATGATCCTGCACGCGCCCGAGGTGAAGGAAAAACTGGAGGAGCTGGGCATACCGGTCTTCATCGACACCTCCAGCAATGAGAGCCACCCCATGGGCCGGACCGAATGGGTGAGGCTCTACGGCGTTCTGACCGGACAGGAAGAGGAGGCTGAGCGGTTTTGGGAAAGACAGAAGGAACAGTTTGCTGAGTCCGGGAGCTATGAGAAAACCGGGCTGACGGTCGCTGTTTTCTCCATGTCCACCTCCGGGAATGTGATCGTGAGGGCGGCGGAAGACTACATCCCGCGCATGATCGAACTGGCGGGGGGCGAGTACGCCCTCGGCGGCCTGCTGAGCGGGAGCGGGAAGAACGCGTCCGTGCGCCTGTCGATGGAGGAGTTTTACAACACAGCCCGGGACGCGGACTTTCTGATCTACAACGCGACGATCGAGAGCCCCGTCCGGTCGGTCGATGCGCTCTGCGCCAAGTCGGCGCTTCTTGCCGATTTCAAGGCCGTCCGGGAGGGCCATGTCCTGCAGGTGCAGCGCAGCCTCTATCAGTCTCCCGACATCGCCGCGCAGATGATTACAGACCTGCACGAGATGCTGACGGGCACAGGCGCGGCGGAAATGACTTTTTTGGAAAAACTGAACTGATCCCGGGGACCGCAGGCCCATCGGGGCGCACAGGATAGAAAAAGCGTATGAATAAGAGCCAAAATACAGATCACACAGCAAAAAGAGCGCTCCGCACGACTCGCTGCATCACCGTATTTGCAGTGCTGGCGGCAGCCTTTGCGGCGGTGATCATCATCAGTATCAATACAGGGAGCGTCAGCATCCCGGTCGGGCGGATCCTGCGGATCCTGCTGTTGAAGCAGGGGGATGCCGGCGAAGTCAGCATCATCTGGAAGATCCGCATGCCTAGGATCCTGCAAGCGGCGGTCCTGGGTGGTGCGCTGGCGCTCTCCGGCTTTCTGCTGCAGACCTTTTTCGGAAACCCGATCGCGGGTCCCTTTGTGCTGGGCATCTCCTCCGGTGCCAAAATGTGCGTCGCGGTCGTCATGATCCTTCTGATCGGCAGGTATGGAGCGGTGTCCTCCTGGACACTGATCCTGGCGGCCTTTGCCGGCGCGATGATGTCCACGGCTTTTATCCTTATGGTGTCCCGCAAGGTCAGACACATGGCCGCCCTGCTCGTGGCGGGCATTATGATCGGCTATATCTGCAGTGCGGTGACGGAATTTCTCGTGACTTTTGCGGAGGACGCCGATATCGTGAACCTCCACGGCTGGTCCCAGGGAAGCTTTTCCGGCGCCGACTGGAGCGGCACCGGTACTGCGGCCCTTCTCGTGGGCATCGCTTTTGTCTGCGTCTTCCTTCTGTCCAAACCGATCGGGTCCTATCAGATGGGCGAGGCCTACGCGCAGAGCATGGGCGTCAACATAGGGCGTTTCCGGACGGAACTGATCATCCTGTCGGGGATCCTGTCCGCCTGCGTGACGGCCTTTGCGGGGCCGGTCTCTTTTGTCGGGATCGCGGTCCCTTTCCTCGTAAAGCGGGCGCTGGGCACATCGAAGCCCCTCGTCGTGATCCCCGCGGCCTTTCTGGGCGGCGCCGTCTTCTGCATGATCAGCGACCTGATCGCGCGCATAGCTTTTGCGCCAACCGAGCTCAGCATCAGTACGGTGACTTCCGTCCTGGGCGCACCGGTGGTGATCTATATGCTGGTCCGGCGGAGCCGGTGACGGGGCGCGAGGCCGCAGAAAAGATCATGCTGTCCAAACAGACAGGGAACCTCACTCAGTCCAAAAGAAAGGGATGTGCAGCAATTTGAGCAAGATCCATTTACAACTTGACCATCTGGCCGTCGGCTACCGCGGGAAGGCGATCATCAGCGGGATCGAGATCGGCGTAAAGAAGGGGGAGATCCTGACGCTGATCGGCCCCAACGGCGCCGGCAAATCCACGATCCTGAGGACCATCGCGCGGCAGCTCAGGCCCGTCGGCGGTGATATCCGGCTGACGGAGGGCGCAGCGGACGGGTCTGCCGTGGAAAAGAGGCTGGCGCAGTATGCGCCTGAGGAACTGGCAGAGCGGATGGCCGTCATGCTCACGGGCCGCCTGCAGACAGACCTGATGACCTGCCGGGACGTGGCGTCCATGGGCCGCTATCCCTACACCGGGCGGCTGGGCATCCTGACCGATGCGGACGAAGAAAAGGTGGAGGAGGCGCTGAAGGCCGTGCACGGACAGCACCTCTCGGACAGGCCCTTTGACGCCGTCAGCGACGGCGAGCGCCAGCGGATCCTCCTGGCCCGCGCCATCTGCCAGGAGCCGGAGATCATCCTCCTCGATGAGCCGACCTCCTATCTGGACATCCGCCACAAGCTGGAGCTGCTCGATATCCTTTACCGGATGTCCCGGGAGCAGGGGATCACGGTCGTGATGTCCATGCATGAGATCGACCTCGCGATGAAGATCTCGGACCGGATCGTCTGTGTGAAGGGAGAGGAGATCTTTGCCTGCGGAAAGCCCTCTGAGATCCTGGATGACGAGACGGTGCGGGCGCTCTATGACCTGGATCCGGCGCTGGGACACTTTGACGTCCGCAGAGGAAGTTTGGAGCTGTCCTTTGCGGGCGGCGCGGATTCTGCGGGCGCTGCGGGAGCGCTCTCCATTCCCCGCGTCATGCTCGCGGCGCCGTGCAGCGGCAGCGGCAAAACATTGATCACCTGCGGCCTTCTGCGGCTCCTTGAGAGAAACAGGCTCCGCCCGGCAGCCTTCAAGTGCGGGCCGGATTACATCGACCCCATGTTCCACCGGCAGGTTCTGGGCCTTCCCTCAAGGAATCTGGACACCTTCTTTTCCCCCGCTGATGCTCAGGTCAGCGGAAACACGGCGGGGGAGATCCTGGCGCGGTCCGTGCGCAGCTGCAGCGCAGAAGTGGCTGTCATCGAGGGGGTCATGGGATATTTTGACGGGACAGGGGAATCAGGGATGGAGGCCTCCTCCTGCGACCTCGCCCGGCAGACGGACACGCCGGTCATACTGATCGTGGACGCCAAGGGAATGGGCCGCTCCGTCGTCCCGCTGATCCGGGGCTTTGCGGACTATGAAGAAGGGGAGCGGCGGATCCGCGGCGTGATCCTCAACCGCGTGAGCGCCGGCATGTACCCGAGGATGAAAACGTGGATCGAGGAAGATTCACCGCTGGAGGTCATCGGATATCTGCCCCAGGATGACGGTCTCTCCTGGAAGAGCCGCCATCTGGGACTTCTGCAGCCCGAAGAAGTGAAGGACCTGCAGGGACAGATTGACCACCTGGCAGATGTCCTGGAAAAAACGATCGACTTGGAAGCGCTGCTCCGGATCGCGCACTCGGCGCCGCC
>CAMOKZ010000033.1 GCA_946618155.1 uncultured Lachnospiraceae bacterium
CCGCGCAGGAAAGCGCGGGGGCGCCTCTTCACTGTTCCTGGTACGGACGGGACAGACCATTTCCTGCGGCGCAGCGCACATTCTTCGATATGGTATTTACATCCGGGGATGGCTGTGCTATAGTAGCTATGGTAAAAATTTCATACACAGTAATCTTCAGGGCGGGGTGAAACTCCCCACCGGCGGTGACAGTCCGCGAGCGCTCTTCAGAAGGGGAACAGGTCATGTGAATCGTGACCGGCTCTTTACTCTGGATCAGCTGCATGAACCGGTGAAATTCCGGTACCGACGGTATTCCAGTGTTCCGGTTTTCCGGTGCATCTGGTAAGTCCGGATGGAAGAAGATAGAAGGCTCTGTTGAACAGCGCGGCAAGCGCACAACAGGGTTTTTTTGTTTTCTCCCTTTCCGCACTGAAGGGAAAGGACGAAAGGATGAGCACAAACAGCACCACGAACAGCAGAAACACGCAGACCAAAGTGACCGCAGGGTCGCGGCTCGACACGAAGAGCATCGCCTTCATCGCCATGCTCGGTGCGCTCTCCGCGGTCCTGATGGCGATCAACTTCTCCCTGCCTTTTGCACCCTCGTTTCTGAAGCTTGACATCGCAGAAATGCCCGCGCTGTTTGCCGGCTTCTTTATGGGCCCGCTGCCCGGCTTTGCCGTCATCGTGATCAAGCTTCTGCTGAAAATCGTCGTGCAGGGCTCGGAGACGGCATTTGTCGGGGAATTCTCCAATCTGGTGGGCAGCACGGTCTTTGTTGTAACTGCTGCGTTGATCTACAAGTTTAACCGCACCCGCAAAGGCGCCATCATCAGCCTGGTCGTTTCTACCATCGCGGTCAGCGTTGTCTATATCTTCCTCAACGCCTGGGTCATGTTCCCGCTGTACTCGAAGCTCTACGGCATGCCGATGGAAGCCATCGTCGGAATGGGCACGGCGGTCAACCCGAGAATCACCAGCGTGACGACGCTGATGCTCTACAGCGTGTTCCCGTTCAACCTGCTTAAGCACGGCGTGACGGACATCATCACCTATCTGCTGTACAAGAGAGTCGGCAGAGTGCTGCGCGGCCTGCTGTACAAAGGCAGCCGGGAAGAGGCGGCGGCGTAAGGGCGGGCGCAAAGGTGTCTGCATAATGTGAAATGCAATGAAATGCAATATGAAAAGATGAGGAGCTTTGTGGCGGTCCCGGGAGGGGCCGCCACTTGTTGTAAATGAAGTAGAGTGCTGGCTATAGGTTGATTTTCCGAGTCCTGCAAGGGGGCCGGCCAGGAATGCCCGGGGCAGTACATCTGTACATTTCCGGCGTGTTCTGCTAAAATGTATTAGTTAAGGAACCATGCCGGTTTTTCTGCCGGTTTTGTTGAAGGAGGAAGGTATGCTTCACTCGGTGATCATCCCCTGTTATAAGTCCAATCAGACCATCAGGAAGGTCGTGGAACTGACCATGGAGCAGTTCCGGGTGATGGACCGCGGGGATGTGGAATTTGTCCTGGTGGATGACTGCTCGCCGGACGGCGGCGCGACGGTGCGCGCCCTTCGCGGGCTGGTCGATGATTATTCGAATGTGCGCGTCGTGGAGCTGGCGAAGAACGCCGGGCAGCACAACGCGGTGATGGCGGGCCTCAATTTTGCCCGCGGGGATATTATGATCGCGATGGATGACGATATGCAGACGCATCCGTCCCAGCTGCCCAAGATTCTGGACACGCTGGACGAGGGGTACGATATCGTCTACGGATACTATCCATCCAAGAAGCACAGCAAGTTCCGCAATTTCGGCAGCTATGTCAACTACATGACGGTGCGCATCCTGTTAAAGAAGCCGAAGGAGCTGAAGACCTCCAGCTTCTGGGCCATCCGCCGCTTCGTGCGGGATTACGCCATCCAGTATACCAACGCGTTTACGCATCTGCAGGGCGTTTTCCTGCGGATCACGAGAAATATCGGATCGGTTCCCGTCGAGCATTTCGAGCGGGAGGTCGGGAAGTCCAATTATACGCTGAAGAAGCTTCTGCAGCTGTGGTCGAACATCATGGGGTTCTCCATCGTCCCGCTGCACATGGCGACGGTGCTGGGCTACTTTTTCTCGGGGCTTGGCCTGATCGGCGCCCTGGCCGTCATCATCCGCAAGATCGTGCGGCCCGTGACGGCGCTTGGCTGGCCGTCCATGATGGCCGCCATCTGCTTCTTCTCAGGGCTGATCCTGCTGTTCCTTGGGCTTACCGGCGAGTATGTCGGCAGGATATTCCTGGGGCAGTCCAATAATCCGCAGTTTGTGGTCCGTCAGATCGATGAGAACGGCAGACCGCCGTACCTGATCGGCAGCGACGGTGCCTGTTTTGAGCGAAAGGACAATTAAATCATTATGTGGCCTTTCGTCCGTCAGGGCGAAGGCCAGAGGGAGTGTCGAGATGAAAAAACTCATGATCATGGGAGCGGGCATCTATCAGGTGCCCCTGATCAAAAAGGCGAAGGAGATGGGCATCCATACCATCGCCGTCAGCATCCCGGGCAATTATCCGGGGTTTGCGGTGGCGGATGAGGTATGTCACATCAATACCGTCGACTATGAGGCCGTCCTGAAGGTGGCCAGGGAAAAGAAGGTCGACGGCATCGTGACCGCGGGCACGGACGTGGCCGTCATCACCATCGGCAAGGTCTGCGATGAGCTGGGCCTTAAGGGCCTGTCCTTCGAGGCAGCGAAGATCGCCTCCGACAAGCGCCTGATGAAGGAGTGCTACGAGAAGAACGGCGTGCGCACGGCGCGTTTCCGCATGATCCGCTTTGATGAGGATCCCCACGCGCATCTGGAAGGGCTTTCCTACCCGCTGATCTTCAAGGCGGTGGATAGTTCCGGAAGCCGCGGCATCACCCGCGTCAATACACCGGAGGCCATCGAGGCGGCGGTCGAGAATATCTGCGGCGTCACGCGCAAGGATTACTATATTGTCGAGGAGTTCATCATCGGCAGCGAGTTCGGCGCACAGGCCTTCGTCTATGACGGAAAGCTGCGCTTCGTCCTGCCCCACGGCGACTACGTGTTCACCGGGGATACCGGCGTGCCGGTCGGCCATTTTGCCCCCTTCAATCTTACCGAAGAGCAGAAGGCGGACGTGTTCGACCAGACCGAGCGGGCCATCCGGGCGATGAAGCTGGACAACTGCGCCATCAACGCCGACTTTATCATGCGCGACGGGCAGACCTACGTACTCGAGATCGGCGGGCGCTCCGGCGCCACCTGCCTGGCCGAGCTGGTGTCCATCTACTACGGCTTCGACTATTATGAGAAGATCATCCAGGCGGCGATGGGCGAATGTCCCGATTTCCCGCAGGATAAGGCGGTGCCGAACGCAAGCATGCTGCTGATGAGCGACCGGGACGGCACCATCCGCTCCATCGCGGATCACAACCCGGCGGATGAGCGGATCATCGAGGTGCAGTTCGACTACACCGTCGGCGACAAAGTGAAGAAATTCCATGTGGGGCCGCACCGGATCGGCCACGTGATCACAAAGGGCGATACGCTTGAGGAGGCGCAGGCCGTGCTGAAACAGGCGCTCGCGAACATTGAGATCAGAGTAGACTGAGGCGAGAATCATGTTTGAAAAACTCCAGAAAAAACTGTCGAATGTATATCTTTTCGTGGATCTTCTCGGGCTGCAGAAGAAGGAGCCCCGCAACTATTCGAAGGTGATGCGGGCCCAGGAGAAGAACCTGCAGAAGCTGATGCGCAGGGCCTGGGAGATCCCCTTCTACCGGGAGCGCTTTGAGAAGGCCGGCGTAAGGCCGGAGGATATCAAAACCGGCGATGACCTGACCAGGCTGCCCGTCCTGACCAAGGATGAGCTTCGCAAATGGATGGCCGAGGAGGCGAAAAATCCGAAGTACAAGGACTGGTACGCGGATACGACCAGCGGCTCCACGGGCAAGCCCCTGACGGTCCTGTTCTCCCCGAAGGAGAAGGCCTTTATGAAGGCGAACTGGATGCGCGCGATGATGTTCGCGGGCTACAATCCCGTGTTCGGCAAGACGATGAGCCGGATCAACGCCCACGATGAGAATCCCGGCGGGCCGGATACCTTCCTGCAGAAGCTGGGCATCCTGCGCCGCAGCTTTGTGGATCAGTACGCGCCGGAGCCCGAGGTGATCGACGCGATCAACGCCTACAAGCCGGACTGGCTGTACATGAACAAGACGGAGCTGATGCGCCTCGTGCTCTACAGCAACCGCACCGGGAAGGAGATCTTCCATCCGAAGTTCTACGATCCGATCAGCGAGAAGGTGAGCGAGAACGATCGCAAGCTCTTCAAAAAGGTGCTGGGGGACGGCATCATTGATTCCTACGGCAGCGCCGAGACGGGCGCCTGCATGATCCGCCTGCCCGACCGGGATTACTACATCATCTACCAGGATACCTTCGTGGTCAACGTGCTGGACGATAACGGACAGCTTGCCAGGGACGGCAGGATCGTGATCACGCCGCTCTACAAGACGGATCTGCCGCTGATCAACTACGAGATCGGGGACAAGGGCACCTGCCGCACGTCCCAGGGCGTGCACTTCATCACGAACGTGCAGGGCCGCATGAACGATTACTTCCGCTACGAGAATGGGGAAGTGACGAGCTTCTTCGAGGTGACGCCCGTGATCGCCCACTGCGCGGACATCCTGCAGATCCGGTTCATCCAGGAATCCTGGGATGACATCCGCGTCCAGATCGTGCGCGACGAGGCCGCGTCGATGTCGAAGGAAGAGATCGAGAAATATCTGGAGGAGAACCTGAACGGCATCTTCAAACGGCCGTTCCGCTTCACCTTTGACTGGATGGATGTGATTCCTCCGGATAAGAACGGAAAACTGCGCATGATCGTCTGCAACGTCTGAGCGGAGGGTGCGATTACATGTCACAAAACAGTGAACCGGCAGATCCCCAGTTGAAGGAGAGACTGGCCGGCGAAAAGACGGATCCCGAGCGGGGACTAGATATGGAGGAGGCGGCGCGGCGCGCGCAGGAAGGACTTTCCAACGAGGCGCCTGAAGACGAGTCGCATTCTCTCGGCAGCATCATCCGGGAAAACGTCTTTACCTACTTCAACTTTATCTTTCTGGTGATCGCCATCCTGCTGTGCATGGTCGGCTCCTTCCGGAACCTGACCTTCCTGCCGGTGATCATCGCGAATACCCTGATCGGCATTTTCCAGCAGTGGAGATCGAAGGTCACGCTGGAGAAGCTGACCATTCTGCATGCGCCGAAAACGACGGTGGTGCGGGAGGGCGAAGCCAGGAGCATTCCGGCCGCGGAGCTTGTCCTGGGGGATATCATCGAGCTTGGCGCCGGGGACCAGATCCCCGCGGACGCCGTGGTCGCCTCCGGGAGCGCACAGGTCAACGAATCCCTGCTGACCGGTGAGGAGCAGGAGATCGGGAAGGAGATCGGAGATAAGCTGTTTTCCGGCAGCTTTGTCGTCTCCGGGCGCTGCCGCGCCAGGCTGACCGCCGTCGGCGCCGATTCCTACGCCGCCGCGCTGACGAAGGAGGCGCGCCGCGAGGACAGGCGGGAGATGTCGGAGATGATCCGCTCCCTGAACCTTCTGCTGAAGGTGATCGGCGTCCTGATCATTCCGGTGGGCATCACCCTGTTCGTGCAGCAGTACAAGATTCTGCAGATCGGTCTTCGGGCCAGCATCGTCGGGACCATGGCGGCCATCATCGGGATGATCCCGGAGGGCCTCTACCTGCTCACCAGCGTCGCCCTGGCGGTCAGCGTCATGCGGCTTGCCCTGGGGCGGGTACTTGTCCACAATATGAAATCCATTGAGACGCTGGCGCGCGTGGACGTGCTCTGCGTCGATAAGACCGGCACCATCACCCAGCCGGGGATGCAGGTGACCGGCGTGGTCCCGCTGCACGCGCCCTCGGTGCTCGCCATGTTCGACGGCGGCGCGGGTGATGGCGGCAGGACCGGACCCGGCGTGGGAGACAGAGCAGAAGCTGACGCAGCTTCGGAAGAAAAGCCGGGCAGCGTTGACGCAGGCACCGGTCAGACACCCGGCAGTGACAGAACCGGCGCCTCCGCCCAGCTCGTGTCCGCGGACAGCTCTGCTGACGTGCAGGAGAGGGCTCTGCTTTCCCTGCTCATCGGCGATTTCGCTGCCGCGATGAGCGATGACAACGACACCATGCGGGCGATTCGCGCCGCATTTACCAAGGGAACGGGCGGAAGCGCCCGGGAGGTCTACTCCTTCTCCCCGGTCTACAAGTACAGCGCAGCCCTGATCGGACAGCGGCCCCTGGTGCTGGGCGCGCCGGAGTTTCTGCTGCGGGCCGGCGCCGGCTCAGACAGTACCGGTCCTGACAGCACCGATCCCGACAGCATTCTGGCCCTCGCGCAGTCCTACGCGGAGCAGGGCCTGCGCGTCCTTCTCTTCGGGGAATATACCGGGACGCTGGACGGCGGCGCGCTTAACGAAACCGTCGTGCCCATGGCCTTCGTGCTGCTGCAGAATCCCATCCGGCCCGACGCGAAGGAGACGTTCCGCTATTTCGCGAAGCAGGGCGTGGAGATCAAGGTCATTTCCGGGGATAACCCGGCGGCAGTCTCCTACATCGCCGGCCAGGCCGGCATTGAGGGGGCGGAGAAGTATATCGACGCTTCGACGCTCACTTCCGACCCGGAGATCCTGAACGCGGTCGGCAAATATACGGTGTTCGGGCGGGTCACGCCTCAGCAGAAGAGAAAGATGGTCGCAGCGCTCAAAAAGCGCGGCCATACCGTCGCCATGACCGGCGACGGCGTCAACGATGTGCTGGCCCTGCGCGACGCGGACTGCAGCGCGGCCATGGCCTCGGGCAGCAGCGCGGCCGCCCAGGCGGCGCAGATCGTGCTGCTTGATTCGGAGTTCTCCCGGATGCCCGCCGTCGTGGCGGAGGGGAGAAGGGTAGTCAACAATATCGAGAGAACGGCGAGCCTGTTCCTGGTCAAGAATATCTTTTCCGTCCTGCTCTCCCTGTTCTCCGTGATCTTCCTGTTCGACTATCCCCTGGAGCCCTCACAGGTCTCGCTGATCAGCATGTTTACGATCGGCATCCCGGCCTTTGTCATGGCGCTGGAGAGCAACCACAGCCGCATAAAGGGGCGGTTCCTCAGCAACGTGATCTCGCGGGCGCTTCCGGCAGGCCTGACGGACTTTGCGGTCATCAGCACCCTGGTGGTGTTCTGCCGCGTGTTCCATGTGAGCGCGCCGGAGACCTCGACGGCCTGCACCATCCTGCTGGCCATCGTCGGCCTGATGATCCTCTACCGGATCGCCTCGCCCATGACGCCCTTCCACTGGGTACTCTGGGCGTCCATGCTCTTCGGGCTGCTGTTCTGCATGACGTTTTTGAACCATGTGTTCGCGATCAGCGCGGTCTCCCAGCGGTGCGGGATGCTTCTCGTGATCTTCGCCATCGTGACGGAGCCGGTGATGCGCTACACGAGCCTCGCCGTGACAAAGATCTGGCACCTCTGCGGGAAACTGCGCGAGGGTGCGGCCCTGCGGCGGCGCAGGAAAAAATATGCCAAACGGCTCTATTAAGTAACCCGCAGATATGGTATACTATCGTCAGCGTCGGGAAAAATCTGATGCTGACGGAGGGGGATAAGCACATGAAGAGAATACTTCTTAAACTGAGCGGGGAGGCGCTGGCCGGCCCGGAAAAGTCGACCGGTTTTGACGAGGCGACCGTCACGAAGGTGGCGAAGCAGGTGCGCCAGCTGGTGGATGACGGCATGGAGATCGGCATCGTCATCGGCGGCGGCAACTTCTGGCGCGGCCGCTCCAGCGAGAACATCAACCGCTCGAAGGCGGACCAGATCGGCATGCTGGCAACCATCATGAACTGCCTGTATGTCTCCGAGATCTTCCGCTCCTGCGGCATGAAAACGCTCATCATGACGCCCTTTGCCTGCGGCGGGTTTACGTCTCTGTACTCGCTGGACGGCGCCGAGAGCGCGCTGAAGAGCGGGACGGTGGTCTTCTTTGCCGGCGGCACGGGCCATCCCTATTTCTCGACGGATACCGCCACGGTGCTGCGCGCCATTGAGATCGGCGCGGAGCAGATCCTGCTGGCGAAATCCATCGACGGCGTCTACGACGCGGATCCGCATGACGATCCGAACGCCAGAAAGTACGAGAGCATCTCCATCCGCGAGGTGATCGACCGCAGACTCAAAGTCGTCGACCTTGCGGCCTCCATCCTCTGCATGGAGAATAAGATGCCGCTTCTGGTCTTCGCCCTCGGGGAGGAGAACAGCATTGTGCGCGCGGCGCGCGGGGAGATCTCCGGCACTGTCGTAACGGTATAAAGGCTTAGCATCGGTTTTGATTTAGCACACAGGAGGAAAGAAATGGACGAGAGGATCAAAGTATTTGTAGAAAAGATGGACAAATCCTACGCCAGCATGCTGGAGGATTTCAGTACGATCCGCGCAGGCCGGGCAAACCCGAACGTGCTGAAAAGGATCATGGTGGACTACTACGGAACGCCCACCCCGCTGCAGCAGATCGGCAACATCACGGTTCCGGAGCCGCGCATCCTGCAGATCCAGCCCTGGGAGTCCTCCATGATCAAGCCGATCGAGAAGGCGCTCAACATGTCTGATCTGGGAATCAATCCCAACAATGACGGCCGCGTCATCCGCCTGGTGTTCCCGGAGCTGAACGAGGAGAGAAGAAAAGCGCTGGTCAAGGACATCAAGAAAAAAGGCGAAGGCGCCAAGGTCGCCATCCGCAATATCCGCCGCGACGCGAACGAGTTCCTCAAGAAGCTCGGCAAGTCCGGCAGCGACGTCTCCGAGGACGAGATCAAGGACCTTGAGGATGTGATCCAGAAGGAGACGGACAAGCACATCAAAGACATCGACAAAGCGGTCGAAGAAAAATCGAAAGAGATCCTGACGGTCTGATCAAAGGCGCAGAAGCGCCGGCTTTCAGACGCCAGGCGGGGGCTGTCATGCCGGCATCCGGCACGGCAGCCCTTTCGCAGTACAGGAGGAGAGTGTATGAATATTCCGCAGCATGTCGCCATCATCCTCGACGGAAACGGGCGCTGGGCGAAGGCCAAGGGCATGCCCCGCAGCTACGGGCACGCCAGGGGCGCGAAGAATCTGGAGACGATCTGCCGCGACGCTTACGATATCGGCATCAAATACCTGACGGTTTACCTGTTCTCCACGGAAAACTGGAAGCGGTCGCGCGACGAGGTGGATTCGCTGATGAAGCTGTTCCGCAGCTACACGAAGACCTGCATCCGCACCGCGCGGGAGAACAACATGAAGGTGCATGTCATCGGCGACCCGACCGCCTTTGACGAGGATCTGCAGGAAAGCCTGAAGGCGCTGGAGGAGAGCTCAAAGGACAACACCGGCCTGCATTTCCAGATCGCCTTAAACTACGGCAGCCGCGACGAGATCACCCGGGCGGTGCGCAGGATCGCGGCCGAGTGCGCCGAGGGGAAGCTCGATCCCGCGTCCCTGACGGAGGAGACGATCAGCGCGCATCTTGATACCGCCGGCATTCCGGACCCGGACCTGCTCATCCGCACCAGCGGGGAGGAGCGCCTGTCCAACTACCTGCTCTGGCAGCTTGCCTACACGGAATTCTACTTTACGGATGTGCCCTGGCCGGCCTTCACGAAGGATGACCTCCTGGCGGCAATTGAAAAGTACAACGCGCGCGACCGCCGGTTCGGCGGCAGAAAGGAGAGCTAGTTATGTTCCGTACGCGGCTTATCAGCGGAATCGCGCTGGTGGCGATCATTCTTGCCCTGATTCTTCCCGGCGGCCCGGTCCTCGCCATCGGCCTTCTTGCCATCTCCCTCATCGGCATGTTCGAGCTCTACCGCGCGGTCGGCCTCATCAGCAAGGAGGGGATCGCCCTTCCCGCCTTCGCGGGATTTGCGGGCGCGGCAGCCCTGTTCATCCTGCTCCTGTTCGATCAGACGCAGTACCTGATGGTGAGCGCTGCCCTGACGACCTGCGTTTTACTTGCCATCTACGTCTTTTCCTGGCCGAAGGTGAGCAGCACTGCCGTGATGCAGGCCCTGTTCGGCCTCTTCTATGTGGCGGTCATGCTCTCGTACATTTTCCGGACGAGATCTCTGCCAGGCGGCGAATATCTGGTCTGGTTCATTTTCTTCTGCTCCTGGGGATGCGATACCTGCGCCTACTGCGTGGGCATGCTGATCGGGAAGCATAAGATGAGCCCGAAGCTCAGCCCGAAGAAATCCATCGAGGGCGCCGTCGGCGGCGTGCTCGGCGCGGCGGGCCTGGGCGCTCTCTACGCATTCATCCTGGGCGCGCGCATGCCCGAGGGGATCAGCATCCCTGAGGCGGCGATCATCTGCGCGGCGGGCGCCCTGATCTCCATGGTCGGCGACCTGGCTGCCTCCGCGATCAAGCGCGAGCACCAGATCAAGGACTACGGCAGGCTCATCCCCGGCCACGGCGGCATCCTTGACCGCTTTGACAGCGTTATCATCACGGCGCCGCTGATCTGGCTGCTCTCGAAGCTTCTGGGGGCGTAATGACGCAATAAGGAGGATCTCAATGAAAACGATCGCAATACTCGGTTCCACCGGTTCCATCGGCACGCAGACCCTTGAGGTGGTGCGGGCAAATCCTGACAGGCTCCGCGTGGCGGCCCTCGCCGCAGGACGCAACATCACGCTCCTGGAGGCGCAGATCAGGGAGTTTGCGCCTTCCCTGGCCGCTGTCTGGGCGGAGGAGGACGCCGAAAAGCTGCGTGAGCGGACGGCGGACCTTAAGGTAAAGATCGTCTCCGGCATGGAGGGGCTTCTCGAGGTCGCCAGGCTTCCGGAATCGGAGATCCTGGTCACCGCGATCGTCGGGATGATCGGGATAAGGCCGACCGTCGCGGCCATCGAGGCGGGCAAGGACATTGCCCTGGCCAACAAGGAGACCCTGGTGACGGCGGGGCACCTGATCATGCCCCTGGCAAAGGAAAAGAACGTGAAGATCCTGCCCGTGGACAGCGAGCACAGCGCGATCTACCAGTGCCTCAACGGCGAGAGGGGAAATAAGATCGCCCGGATCTGGCTGACCGCCTCCGGCGGACCCTTCCGCGGGAAAAAGCGGGAAGACCTGGCCGGCGTCCATGTGGAGGACGCCCTGAACCATCCCAACTGGAAGATGGGCCGCAAGATCACCATCGATTCCGCGACCCTGGTGAACAAGGGCCTTGAGGTGATGGAGGCGTCCCACCTGTTCGGCGTCCCGCAGGAGAAGGTTCGCGTGATCGTGCAGCCCCAGAGCGTCATCCACTCCATGGTGGAGTATGAGGACGGGGCCGTGATCGCCCAGCTGGGAACGCCGGACATGAAGCTGCCCATCCAGTACGCCCTGCTCGGGCCCGAGCGCCTGCCGCTGGCCGGGTCAAGGCTCGACTTTGCCGCCATCGGCAGCATCACCTTCGAGGAGCCGGATACGGAGACCTTCGCGGGGCTTGCCATGGCGAGGGAGGCCTTTGCGGCCGGCGGGAACATGCCGACCGTCTTCAACGCGGCCAACGAGTACGCGGTCGCCCTGTTCCTCGACGGGAAGATCCCCTTCCTGGCCATCTACGACATCATCGCGGCCTGCATGGAAAAGATCGGCTATATCCCGGCGCCCTCCGTGGAGCAGATTCTGGAGACGGAGGAAGCAGTGCGCGGGTATATCGCGGAGAACTGGCCGCGGTAAAGGCTGCTGCGCGCCCGGTGAGGGTGCGCGCGGTCCGTAAAAAGAAAGAAGGTTTTATCTTTGCGTTTCATTGTCGCAATACTGATATTCAGCTTTATCATCATTTTCCATGAGTTCGGCCATTTTCTCCTGGCGAAACTGAACGGGGTCACGGTGCTGGAGTTTTCCCTCGGCATGGGGCCCAGGCTATTTTCCTTTGTCAAAGGGGGAACGCGCTGGTCGCTCAAGCTCCTTCCGCTGGGCGGCTCCTGCATGATGCTCGGCGAGGACGGAGAGGACGAGCAGGTGGAGGGTTCCTTCTCCGCAAAGCCCGCGTGGCGGCGCATCCTCATCGTGGCGGCAGGTCCGGTCTTCAACTTCATCCTGGCCTGGATCATGTCCGCCGTCATCATCGGGAGCTTCGGCTACGACAAGCCCGAGATCCTGGCGGTCTCCGAGGGGCTTCCCGCCGAGGCGGCAGGCCTTCAGCCCGGGGATGTGATCACCAGCATCAACGGCAATCGCGTCTACCTCTACCGCGAGGTGGCCGACTATACGGATTTCCACCAGAGGCTCTACGCTTCGGGCAAGCCCGTTACGATCGGCTATACGCGTGACGGGGAGAAGGGCGAGGTCTCCATCGTTCCCGTGGACAGCGGGACAGGGCGGTACGTGCTCGGCATCTCGGGCAATTCCAATATGCGGACCAGGGCCGGCATCCTGAAGACAGCGCTCTACAGCTGCCTGGAGGTGCGCTACTGGATCCGCACGACCTTTATGAGCCTGCGCATGCTGGTCACCGGCTCCGTCTCCTTAAATGACATGACAGGGCCTGTGGGCGTGGTCAGCATCATCGGCGACACCTATCAGGAGAGCCTGCAGGACGGCGCCTTCTATGTGTTCCTCAATATGCTCAATATCGCCATTCTGCTCTCGGCAAACCTCGGCGTGATGAACCTGCTTCCCATCCCGGCGCTGGACGGCGGCCGGCTGATCTTCCTGCTGGTCGAGCTGGTGCGCAGGAAGAGGATAGACCCCGACACCGAGGCGAAGATCCACATCGCAGGCTTTATGCTGCTGATGGTGCTGATGGTCGTCGTGATGTTCAATGACATCCGGAGGCTGTTCTAGAAAGGGTGGACGCATCATGTCAGACGCAGGCTGCCGCGGGCGGAACGTTTCAAAACGTGTCACGATGTGACATTTCATAGGCTTTACGGGAACGGGCGGAGGGCATATGATTTCTGCAAAGGTTCCTCTTGACAAATCGGGAGGTTTCCTGTAGTATCAGAACAGATGTTCGATTAAGCGTCGGGGCCTGTTTTTGCGCCCCGTACTATAGATTTCGCCCGATGGGGAACAGAAGGGAAGGAGACCGTTAATATGGCAAACCAGGATAAACTGAAAGCGCTGGATGCGGCGCTCGCACATATCGAGAAGGAGTACGGAAAGGGCGCCGTCATGAAGCTCGGCGACTCTTCCGCGAACATGAACGTGGAGACGGTCCCGACGGGATCGCTCAGCCTTGACATCGCCCTGGGCATGGGCGGCATCCCCCGCGGAAGAATCGTGGAGATCTACGGTCCGGAGTCCAGCGGTAAGACCACGGTGGCCCTGCACATGGTCGCCGAGGTGCAGAAGCGCGGCGGCATCGCCGGCTTCATTGACGCGGAGCACGCCCTTGACCCGGTCTACGCCCGCAACATCGGGGTGGATATCGACAACCTCTACATTTCCCAGCCGGACAACGGCGAGCAGGCGCTGGAGATCACCGAGACCATGGTCCGGTCCGGCGCGGTGGACATCATCATCGTGGACTCTGTCGCGGCCCTCGTGCCGAAGGCGGAGATCGACGGCGACATGGGCGACTCCCACGTCGGCCTTCACGCCAGACTGATGTCCCAGGCCCTGCGCAAGCTGACCGGCGTCATCAGCAAATCGAACTGCATCGTCATCTTCATCAACCAGCTGCGTGAGAAGGTCGGCGTCATGTTCGGCAA
>CAMOKZ010000034.1 GCA_946618155.1 uncultured Lachnospiraceae bacterium
GCAAAGCAGGAGCACGGCAGCTACGCGGGGAGCGCAGGCACTGCGCAGCCCGCGACCGAGGCGGTGACGGAAGCTGCGACCGAGACGCAGACGGAAGCCGCGACGGAGGCTGTGACAGAGACGGAGACCGAGACGGAAACGGAGACCGAGACCGAGGCTGAACCCGAGCCGGAGCCCGTCCCGCTGGACGACAGCCCGGAGCAGGGCATGTACACGATCGAGAGCGTCAGGGCGCCGCTGTTTGTCTTTGACATGCAGCATGCGGTGAATGAGAACGGCTTCGCGGAGGCGACGGGCGTGCTCCAGATGTATGAAAACCTGGATGTCAACCAGCAGAAATTCTATGTGGAGGCCCTCGCGGAAGGGTATTACCGGATCAGCTGCGCGGCGACGGGACAGGTGCTGACGGCCGGGATGACGGATGCCGGCAAGCCCGTCCTGACCATCGCGGACCCCGTGATCCCCGAGATGCCCGAGACTGAGGAGACAGAGGAAGAGAGCCAGGCGGCTGCGGATGGCAGCGCCGAAGGCGATGAAGAAGCGCAGTGCGAGCCGGGGGATCCCGATGAGCTCGCCCTTGCGGCGGCCCTTACCCTGGCGGACGAGGGACAGATCTGGAAGATCGAACAGACCCCGGAGGGACTCTGGGATATCCGCTCCCTGCTGGGCGGACGGCTTTCCCTCGGCGACGCCAACGCCTACAACGGATGCCCGCTCATCCTGCGCGGACCCTATGACCAGGAAGAGCCGGAGTGGAGGCCGGTGACGACGCCGCTTTCCTCCACCGTCACGGCGGAGACCAGCCTGATCAATCCCTTCGCGGAGAACGGACGCCTGCACGACCTGCACATCCGGGTGCGCTTCGGCACCGAGTACGCCGAGATCAGCGCGCAGGAGCTGCAGGATCACCTGGTCGAGACGGAGGATCACCACTACGCCGTCGACGACGCCTTCTTTACCCAGGCGGCGCAGCGGATGGCGGACCAGTACGACACCCAGGGCGTTCCCCGCATCTTTACCAACGCGCATGGCCATACCTTTACGCTCTACAAGGGCGATTTCGGCTGGAAGCTGGACGTGGAGGCGACGGCCGCGGCGCTGAAGGCGGCGGCAGACCCCGAGGGTTCGGCGGGCCTCGTGTTCGCGAACCCGGAGTGGAAGCACAAGGGCGTTTCCTTTGAGCGGGGCAACGATATCGGCGACAGCTACGTAGAGGTCGACCTGACCGGACAGAAGGTGTGGCTGTACAAGGACGGCGTGCAGCTCCTCGAGACGGACTGCGTGACGGGGACCTACGGGACAGACCGGCAGACGCCGGGCGGCGTGTTCAGCATCTATTACAAGCAGGCGCCCGCGACGCTCACGGGTCCCGACTACGTCTCCAATGTAAACTTCTGGATGCCCTTCAACGGAGGGATCGGCCTGCATGACGCGCCCTGGCGCGGATCCTTCGGCGGACAGATCTACAAGACGAACGGCTCACACGGCTGCATCAACCTTCCCTACGATGCGGCAAAGCTGATCTACGAGACGGTGAGCAAGGGTTATCCGGTGGTCTGCTACAATTAAACAGCAAGCGATCAAAATCTTAACACGCCCGTAACGGCCGAAAGGCAGCGGGCGTGTTGACTTTTGCCCGGCAAAGTGCTATTTTGGGTAAATGGTTAAGGGAAACCATTATTTTTAAATAGAAAGAAGGCTATGTTTAGCCTGCTGGTGCTGCTATGTCCATTCTGTTTTTCCTGTTGTGGATCGTGTTAAACGGCAGACTGACCCTGGAACTGGTGTTGTTCGGCATTGCCATCTCCACCCTCGTCTCGGTCTTTGCCTGGTCCGTCATCGGCTATTCCCCTGTGTTTGAACTGATCATCCTGCGGCGGCTTCCTCTCCTTGTCCGGTATGTGCTTACTCTGCTGGCTGAGATCGTGAAGGCCGCATTTTCTGTTATGGGCGTCGCCTTCGGCCTTAGCCGGCCGGACCCGGTCATCGTGGAATTCCATTCCGGCCTCGATTCGACCCTGAACAACGTGATCCTGGCCAATTCCATCACGCTCACGCCCGGGACCTATACCATCTTTCAGGAGGGCGACCGGTTTGTTGTCCACTGCCTGCGCAGGGAATATGCCGATGGGCTTTCCGACTGCGCGTTCGTCAAGCTGTTAAGGAGGGTGAAATGGGAGTAGAGCAGGCGTATACGATCTTACTTTCCGGCGCCCTTGTGGTGCTGGGCATTCTGATCGGGCTCATGCTGATCAGGTCAGTCATCGGTCCGCGCATCACGGACCGCATAGTTTCAATCAATACGATCGGCACCATGGTGATCTCCTGCATCGTGATCCTTGCGATCCTGCTGGAAGAGAATTACCTGACGGATGTCGCGATGATCTACGCGATGATCAGCTTTATCGCGGTGCTGATGATGGCGACGATCTATATTCCGCAGAATCCCAGGCGCCCCCGGTTCGGGAAGGACGCCCTGGAGGAGAGCCGCCGCATGCGCGCCGGGGAAAGCGGCACGGACGCTGACGACAAGAAAGGAGAGGAGCAATGACAGGAGAGTGGATCCGTTTCGGCATTGTCGCGTTCTTTCTTATCCTCTCGCTGGTCTGCTTTACCGCAGAGGTGATCGGCGTATACCGCTTCGGGTTTGTCATGAACCGCATGCATGCGGCCGGCATCGGTGATTCGCTGGGCCTGTTTTCCGTGCTCTTTGCCATGACCGTGGCGTCGGGCCTGGAGCTGCAGTCGCTCAAGTTCCTGCTGATCGCGGTTTTCATGTGGTTTTCTTCGCCGGCTTCGACGCATTTCCTGGGCCAGGTGGAGTACTTTACCAACCCCTCGCTGTACCTGCGGGCCGAGCGTATCCCGGATCCCGGGGAGAACGAAGCGGAGAAGGCGGAAGAGGAGGATCGATGAGATGACATTTACGGTGATTTTCCGGACAATTCTGCTTGTCCTTCTGATCGTCTGCGCCGTTGTCGTCAACCTGACGCCGAACCTGCTGCAGGCGGTGGTGATCTTTATGTCCTACAGCTCGATCATGTGTGTGATCTGGCTGCTGATGGAATCGCCCGATCTTGCCATTACGGAGGCGGCGGTCGGCGCGGGGGTGAGCGGCACGCTGTTTCTGATGACGCTCAAGAAGATCCGCGCGCAGGATTCGGGCGACGACATCCTCGCTTCGGAAGAGGACGGGCATGCGGACGAGACCCCGGACACGGACGGAAAGAAGGTGGACGGGGAATGAAGAAAGACTGGAAACAGAAGGTCGACCGCTGGCTTGCCGGCGATCTTGACGTGATGGCGCACATCACAGACGGCGCCGAGGTGCGCGATGTGCCCCGCCAGGAGCGCAAAGAGAACGCGCGCGCGGCCCAGGAGAGAGTGCTGGAGACGGCCGGGGCAAAGCGCGTCATCTCGGCGGAGCGCAAAGGCTTTTATACGATGTACAACGTGATCGCCGTCATCAGCTGCATCACGCTGATCGGGGTCCTGCTCTTTACCGTGGCCAACCTGCCGCGGTACGGCGAGGAGAATCCCCGCACGGTGGAGGTGGTCTCCCGCTATGTGGAGAAGGGCCTGGAGGAGACCGGCGCGGTGAATATCGTGTCGGGCATGATCCTGGACTACCGCGCCTTCGATACCCTGGGCGAGTCCCACGTGCTGTTCACGGCGCTGCTGTGCGTCATGATCCTGCTGCGCAGGGACAAAAAGAATGAGGCGATGGCGCCGGCAGGGGCGAGGGCCCTGGGCACGGACGCCTACTACAATATCGCGAAGGATCCGATCATGCGCACCGTCGGCGCCTTCCTGCTGCCGAGCATCTTCCTGTACGGGATCTACATCCTGCTCAACGGGCAGAATTCCCCGGGCGGCGGGTTCTCGGGCGGCGCGGTGATGGGCGCGGGCCTCATCATTTTCGCCTCCGCCTACGGCTTCGGCACCGTGGACCGTTTCTTCACGGAGCGCGCCTCCAGAATCATCACCTTTGTCTCGCTGGCCTTCTACAGCTTTGCCAAGGGCTACGTTTTCTTCACCGGGGCCAACGGGCTGGACAACCACATCCCGAAGGGGACGCCCGGCGCCATCCTGTCCGGCGGGATGATCCTTCCGCTGGATATCGCGGTGGGCATGGTCGTGGCGTGCACCATGTACGGCTTTTACAGTCTGTTTAAGAGAGGAAGTATCGGACATGATTGAGACTCTTGCGATCAATTATGAGGAGGCAGCTGCCATCATCCTCTTCGGCATCGGCTTCACGATGCTCCTGTTCCACAGGAACCTGATCAAGAAGCTGATCGGGATGAACATCATGGATACCGGCGTCTTTCTGTTTCTTGCCTCCATGGGCTATATCGAGGGGAGAAAAGCGCCGATCATCGTGAACGGCGTGCAGGATACGGCGGCCTACATCAACCCGGTTCCTGCAGGCCTTGTGCTGACCGGCATCGTGGTGTCGGTCTCGGTGACGGCCATCTCGCTGTCGCTGACGGCCATCCTCTACCGGCGGTACCGCACCCTCGACCTGGATGAGATCTATGAGCTTTCCAGGCATCAGACGGAGGACAGATAACGTGGACTTTATCACCAATATTCCGCTCTTTACGATCGTGCTGAGCCTGTTTTCCGGCGCGCTCTGTTTTCTGCTCAGCGGAAAGACGGCAAGAAAATATACCCTGATCTATGAGGGCATTCTGACGCTGGCCTGCGCCGCGGTGCTCTGGTACACGGTCCGGACGGGCAGCGCCTTTACCTATGTGATGGGCGAGTTCCCGGCGCCCTGGGGCAATGAGATCCGGGCCGGCATCCTGGAAGCGGGCACGGCGCTGTTCTTTATCGTCATCATGCTCTGCTCGGTATCGGGCGGATACCGCTTTATCGAGACCGACCTGGACGAGAGCAAGACGAACCTCTACTACGCCCTGCTCAACCTGATGACGGCTGCGCTGATGGCGCTGGTCTGGACCAACGATATTTTTACCGGATATGTTTTCCTGGAGATCCTGACGCTCACGAGCGTCGGCGTCCTGATCGTACGCGAGATCGGACGTACCACGCTGGCGGCCATGCGCTACCTTATCCTGAACCTGGTCGGCTCCGGCCTTTACCTTCTGGGCGTGGTCCTGCTCTACGACGTGACGGGGCACCTGCTGATGGTGCCGATGAAGGAGACCATCGCGCAGCTGTGGGAGCTGCCGGGGTATCACCCCATCCTGATCCTGGCGACGGGCATCCTGACCATCGGCCTCGCGATCAAGAGCGGCCTGTTTCCCTTCCATTTCTGGATGCCGGATACCTACGGGTACGCGACGCCCGCCTCGGGCTCCGTGCTTTCCTCGCTGGTCTCCAAGGCCTACATCTTCCTGCTGATCAAGATCTACTACCGCGTGATCGGCACGCAGATCTTCGCGCAGATGCCCATCGGGCGCATCCTGCTGGTGCTGGGAATCTGCGGGATGGTCGCGGGCTCCCTGCAGGCCATGCGGACGAACAACGCGAACCGCATGATCGCCTACTCATCCGCCGCGCAGATCGGCTACATCTATATGGGAATAGGCGTGGGGGGAGGCCCCGGTTTCCTGGCGGCTCTGTTCCACATCTACGCGCACTCCGCGACCAAGTCAATGCTGTTTCTGACGACGCCGCGTCTGGCTGAGGTCTCCGGGGGCAGCCTGAAGTTCAGGGAGCTGCAGGGCAGCGGCCTGCGGGACCGTGACGCCGGACTGTTCTTCATGATCGGCGCCTTCTCCATGATCGGGATCCCGGTCTTTGCAGGCTTCTCCTCAAAGATCCTGTTCGGGCTGGCGGCCGTCGACAGCGGCAGCAGCATAAAGCTGATCGCCGTCATGCTGGCGCTGGCGGTCAGTTCGCTGCTCAACGCGATCTATTTCATCCGGACAGTCATCCGGATCTACTCCGCGCCGGAGGAAGGAAAAAAGACAAAGGTCCGTGCCCATCACCGGCCGGGATATAACATCCCGATGCTTGTCCTGACTGCGATCAACCTGTTCCTGGGCCTCTTTTCCTGGATGGCGGCGGAGCTGGTGCAGCGCGGGCTCATGATGTTTGGTTGATACATAAAAAACTGGAGGATTCGCTGGGAGGTCATCATGCTTTCTGTTTTCGCAATACTGTTTCCGATCACCGCGGGCATTATCGCAGGCCTTGTCCGGATGGAGGACAGGAATCGCTGCTTTTTCTGCGCGGCCGTCATGCTGGTCACGGATATCCTGGCCGTCTGCGCGGCGGCGAAGGCAGGTGCCGTTACGCTGCTTGATCTGGGCGGCGGCGTGCTGATACGCTTTGCCCCGGACAATCTGGGGCGCCTGTTCCTGGCCGTCGTGCTCATTCTCTATACCGCGGTGTGTTTTTACGCCTTCGAGTATATGAAGATGGAAGAGAAGCCGGCGCTTTTCTTCGCGTTCTATTTCGTGTCCCTGGGCGCCGTGATCTCTGTCTGCCTGGCCGGCAACCTGGTGACCATGTACCTGTGCTTTGAGATGGCTACGCTTACCTCGGTGCCCCTTGTTCTGCACGAGATGACGAAGGAGGCTGTCGCGGCGGGGTTAAAGTACCTGTTTTATTCCATCGCGGGTGCCCTGATGGGCCTGCTCGGCGTGTTCTTTACCTATTTCTACGCCGGGGAAAGCGCCGAGTTTGTCTACGGGGGGTTTGTTGACAGGGCGGCCCTGGCCGGCCATGAGGGCGTTTTCCTCGTGGTCATCTTCGTCGCCATCCTGGGCTTCGGCACCAAGGCCGGTATGTATCCCATGCACGGCTGGCTGCCGACGGCGCATCCCATCGCGCCTGCGCCCGCGTCTGCCCTGCTTTCCGGCATTATCGCGAAGGCCGGCGTGCTGGCGATCATCCGCCTGATCTATTATTCCGTCGGGGCTGACATTCTTGCCGGCACCTGGGTGCAGACCGTCTGGATGTGCCTCTGCATGCTGACGATCTTTATGGGCTCAATGATGGCTTTCCGCGAGAAGGTGATGAAGAAGCGTCTCGCCTACTCCACGATCAGCCAGATCTCCTACATTCTTCTGGGCCTTTCCCTGCTCACCGAAGAGGGCGTGCGGGGCGGCCTGATCCACGTGATGAGCCACGCTGCCTCCAAGGGATGCCTCTTCCTGGTGGCCGGCATCTTTATCTACAAGCTGGGCCGCCGCAGGGTGGACGAGCTGCGCGGCGTCGGCAGGCAGATGCCCCTCACCATGTGGTGCTTTATGATCGTTTCCCTGTCCCTGGTCGGCATTCCGCCGATGGGCGGGTTCTTAAGCAAATGGGTGATCGCGACGGCGGCGATCGGCGGCGGGAAGGGCTTCCTTTCTGTGCTGGCTCCCATCATCCTGCTGATCTCTGCACTCCTTACGGCCGGCTATCTGTTCCCGGTCGCGGTCGACGCGTTCTTCCCCGGACGTGAATTCGAGGAGAGCGAAGAGGGGAAGGCGCAGGTGAAGGACGAGCCCTCCCCGCTGATGACGGTGCCGCTGGTGGTACTGTGCGTTGTGGCGCTGGCCGCCGGTCTTTTCGGCACCCGGATCGCGGGCCTCGTGCTCTGATCGGTCAACAGTTTATTGGAGGATAGAAGTTTGAAGGGTCTGATCTATCTGCTTCCCATCCTGCTCCCGGTGATCGGCGGCTACGCCATCATCCCGCTGGGCTTTAAGGATGACAGGAGCAGGAATATCTACGCGGAGACGATCGTCTGCCTGACCTCGGTCATTGTCTGGTGCATCCTCCTTCTGGGGGACGGGGCGCCGGTGAGCATCTACAGCTTCACCCGCGGCTTTTCCGTGGACTTCCATATGGACGCCCTCACGAAGCTCTTTGCCGGCATGATCTCGGTCATGTGGCCTCTGGTCATGCTTTACGCCTTCTCCTATATGAAGGGGGCCAAGCGCAGACACACGTTTTTCGCCTTTTATGTCATGACCTACGGGATCACGCTCGGCATCGCGTTCGCCCGCAACATGACCACGCTCTATGTGTTCTACGAGATGCTCTCCCTCGTCACCATCCCTCTGGTCGCCCATTACCAGGACCATGAGAGCCTGTACGCGGGAAGAAAATACGCCGCCTATACGATCGGCGGCGCTTCCCTCGCCTTTTTCGCCGTGGTCATGACCACGGTATACGGCGACGCGGGAAACTTTGCCTACGGCGGAAACCTCGGGTCAGGCGCGGCCGCGGGCATGCTGCTGACGGCCTATGTGTTCGGCTTTTTCGGGTTCGGCACCAAGGCGGCCGTCTTTCCGCTGCACAACTGGCTGCCCACCGCTTCGGCGGCGCCGACGCCGGTCACGGCCCTGCTGCACGCGGTGGCTGTCGTCAACGCCGGCGTTTTTGCCGTGATGCGGCTCACCTGGTATACGTTTGGCCCGGAGATCCTCCTGGGCACCTGGGCGCAGAAGCTTTGCCTTGCCGCGGCGGAGGTGACGCTGGTCTTCGCGGCGGTCATGGCGCTGCGCGAGCGGCACTTTAAGCGCAGGCTCGCCTACTCGACGGTGAGCAACCTGTCCTACATGCTCTACGGCGTGATGCTGCTGAACACGGACGGCTTTGCGGCCGGTATGACGCATATGCTGTTCCACGGGATCATCAAGATGTCCCTGTTCCTGTGCGCCGGCGCCTTCATGCACAGGACCGGGAACGCGTATATCTACGAGATAAACGGCGTCGGCAGGAAGATGCCCGTCACCTTTGCTTTTTACACCCTCGGCGCCCTGTCGCTGACGGGTATCCCGCTTTTCTGCGGGTTTGTGTCCAAGTGGCAGCTGCTGCTGGCGGGCGCCCGGGCCGGTACAGGCCTGGCCTATGCGGGCATGGCGGCGCTGATCATCGCGGCTTTCCTCTGCGCGATGTATACGCTGACGGTGAGCGTGCGGGCCTTCTTCCCGATGGAGGGAAAGGACCGCTATGCGGATGTTCCGGGATCTCTGGAAGCGGACCGCATGATGCTGGCCCCGATCGTGGTGTTCGGCATCGTGAATATCCTGTTCGGCATCTTCCCCGGACCCGTCCTGGATTTCCTCCAGCGGGCGGCCGCAGGGCTGTAAATGATGCCGTTATTCTTAAAGGAGATGTCTATATGCTTTATCTGACCCTTGTCTTTTTCCCTGTGGCGTGCGCCTTTGCCGCGTACATCGCCGGGCGCAGGCATGAAGGCTTCCGGGATATCTTTGTCATCGCGGCGGCTTTTGCCGAGCTTGCCTTTTCCCTGCTCCTGCTGAAGGGCCCGGCGGATCTTGCTCTCCGGGGCTTCCTCGCGGACGGGCTTTCCTTTACCGCGGACGGCTTCCGGCAGGTATACGGCATCGTCACCGCCTTCATGTGGGCGGGCACCACGCTGTTTGCCCGGGAATATTTCGCCCATGAGCGGGAGCATCTTAACCGGTACTGGTTTTTCGTGCTGGTCACCCTGGGCGCGACCGAGGGCGTGATGCTCTCCGGCGACCTGATGACTGCCTTTATCTTTTTTGAGATCCTTTCGTTCACGTCCTTTACCTGGGTCATTCATGAGGAGACGGCGGGAGCAATCCGCGCCGGGTATACCTATCTGTTCATCGCCGTGATCGGCGGCCTTGTCCTGTTTATGGGGCTCGTGCTGGTGCAGACGGCCTGCGGCACCCTTTCCTTTGCCGCGCTGCCCGCAGCGGCCTCCGCGGCCAAGGCGGCCGGAAAGGGCGGGCAGATCCTCGCCGGCGGCGTCTGCATCCTGCTCGGGTTCGGCGCGAAGGCCGGCATGTTCCCGGTGCACGTGTGGCTCCCGAAGGCCCACCCCGTGGCCCCCTCGCCGGCCTCGGCGCTGCTCTCGGGCATCCTGACCAAGGTCGGCGTCTACGGCATCCTGATGACGACGCTGCAGATGCTCGCGGCGGTCCGCCCCTACGGCGTGCTCGTCCTTATCCTCGGCGTGATCACGATGGCGCTGGGCGCCCTGCTCGCGCTGTTTTCCGTCAACCTCAAGCGGACCCTCGCCTGTTCTTCGATGTCCCAGATCGGGTTCATCCTGACCGGCGTCGCGATGTCCGTCCTGCTGCAGGCGGCGGGGGAGGAGGAGGGCGTTGTTCTTGCCCTTTCCGGCGCCATGCTGCATATGGTCAACCATTCCCTGATCAAGCTGACGCTCTTTATGGCGGCGGGCGTGGTCGTGATGAACCTGCACGAGCTGACCCTGGACAGGATCCGCGGATGGGGCAGGAACAAACCCTTCCTCAAAGCCGCCTTCGCCCTCGGCGCACTCGGAATCAGCGGCGTGCCCCTGTTCAACGGTTACATCAGCAAGACCATGCTGCACGAGGGTATCGTGGAGGGCATCCACGCGTGCGAAGGCCTCTCCGGCATGCTTGGCGTGATCGAATGGGTCTTCCTCATCTCGGGCGGCTTCACCTTCGCCTACATGCTTAAACTGTTTATCTGCGTGTTCGTGGAAAAGAACCGGGACGAAGCAAGGCAGCGCGCCTTTGACGCGGACGCTTCCTGCATGAACCCGGCGAGCACCATCGCTGTCTTCGGTTCCTCCCTGCTGATGTTCATCCTGGGACAGCCCTTCGTGATGACGCGGCTCGCGGCGTTTATGACGGGATATGAGGAGATTCTGGAATTCCGGGCCTTTTCCCTGACGAACTTAAAGGGCGGCGCGATCTCCCTGATGATCGGCGCCCTGGTCTATCTGGTCATCGTGCGGCACGTCCTCATGCGCAAAGGATCCTACGTTAATCTGTGGCCGGCCCGCCTGGATCTGGAGGATCTGGTCTACCGGCCGCTCCTTACCCGGTATCTGCCGGGGCTTTTCGGCACGGTCATTTCCGTTTTCGGAGAGAACCGCGTGCTCAGGCCCCTGTGCGCAAGGATACCCGCAGGTGCGGGCGGCGCGGCCTCCCTCTTCGGTGAGAACCATATTCTTACGCCGTTTGCCGGCCTGGTCACGAAGGCGGCTTCTATCATCAGCCTCATTCTGGCCGACGGGATGGACGCCATGATCGTCCTGCTCCGGGCTTCGGTCGTGCGCGAAAAGGCTGTGGCGGGAAGACGCTCGCCCGGCAGGCGGCGCTCCTGGCGTCTGCTGCAGGATACGCAGGAGGCGGCGCAGCCCATCGTCAGCGGCTTTACCTTCGCGCTTATGATGACCTGCATCGGCATCCTGGTGGTGCTGCTGGCCATGATCGCCTATATCCTGCTCGGATAAGAGAGAGTGAGAAAGGGGTTTAAAGGGTTTTTATATGGAAATGCGGGAGCGCGTCGAAAAAAGTATCCAGAAGAAATTCCGGCACGGGCTGTTCGTGCGCTTCGTGCAGGCCGTCTCGGACTACGAGCTGATCAGCCCGGGAGATAAGATCGCGGTCTGCATCTCCGGCGGCAAGGATTCCATGTGTATGGCCAAGCTTTTCCAGGAGCTCAAACGCCACAACAAGATCCCCTTCGAGCTGGAGTTTATGGTCATGGACCCGGGCTACGCCCCGGCGAACCGGGCCGCCATCGAGAACAACGCGAAAATGCTGGGCATCCCCGTCCGCATTTTCGAGACGAATATCTTCGACGCGGTCTACCACATCGACCAGTCGCCCTGCTACCTGTGCGCGCGTATGCGCCGCGGGCATCTGTACAAGTACGCGCAGGACCTGGGCTGCAATAAGATCGCTCTCGGCCATCACTATGACGACGTGATCGAGACCGTCCTCATGGGCATGCTCTACAGCGGACAGTTCCAGTGCATGATGCCGAAGCTCCACAGCACCAACTTTGCCGGCATGGAGCTGATCCGGCCGATGTACTATGTCCGGCAGGAGGATATCGTCGCCTGGCGGGACTACAACGACCTGCATTTTCTCCAGTGCGCCTGCCGCTTTACGGAAGAGACCGCGCAGCAGGGGCGGGAGAACGAATCCAAGCGCGTCGAGACCAGGCAGCTGATCGCGAAGCTCAAGGAGACGAACCCCTCCGTGGACGCCAACATTTTCCGCTCCATGGAGAATATTTCCATGACCCAGGTGCTGGGCTGCAAGATCCGCAGCGAAAAGCACAGCTTCCTCGAGTGGTACGATGAGGGGTTTTCAGGCTTTTCTTAAGCGGCCGGTTATGCTATAATTAATTTGCTGACTATATGCGCATATTCTGATGCATGCAAAGGAGTAGAAAATTATGATGAAACTTGTACTGATCAGACACGGCGAGAGCGAGTGGAACAAGCTCAACCTCTTCACGGGCTGGACCGATGTGGACCTGAGCGAAAAAGGACACGAGGAAGCCAAGCAGGCCGGCAGGACGCTGAAGGCCGAGGGCTATGACTTCGATGTCTGCTACACCTCCTATCTGAAGAGAGCCATCCACACCCTCAACCATGTACTGGACGAGATGGACCGCAACTGGCTGCCGGTCATCAAGAGCTGGAAGCTCAATGAGCGTCATTACGGCGCCCTCCAGGGCCTGAACAAGTCCGAGACCGCCGAGAAGTACGGCGAGGAACAGGTCAAGATCTGGAGACGTTCCTTTGATGTCAAGCCGCCCGCACTCGAGCCCGATGATGAGCGCTCCGCGCTGAAGCAGGCGATGTACCGCGATGTCGATCCGGCCCTCCTGCCCGCCAACGAGAGCCTGGAGACCACGATCGAGCGTGCAGTCCCGTACTTCAACGAAGTCATCAAGAAGGATATGCTGGCCGGCAAGCGCGTCGTCATCGCCGCTCACGGCAACTCCCTGCGCGCACTGGTGAAGTATTTCGACAACCTCACGGATGAGGAGATCATCGGCGTCAACATCCCGACCGGTACCCCGCTCGTCTATGAGTTCGACGATGAGTTCAACGTACTGAACCACTACTATCTGGGCGACCAGGAAGCGCTGAAGGCGAAGATGGAAGCTGTCGCCAACCAGGGCAAGAAGAAATAATTTCTTACGTTAACAGACAGAAAAGTCCGGGGAGCCGGGAAGACGGAAACGTCTTCCCGGCTCCCTTTGTTGTTGATATATTAAGAAACTATTGACAAAATCAGAAAGAGTGTTACAATGTCCTTATCAGAAATGTAATATTTCTGTAATATTTATCATCAAATTGAAACATAAGGGGAGAACCATGATGAATAAGGGATTGAAAACACTGACTGTCGCAGCTGCCGGCTCCGCGCTGGCTCTTCTGGGAAGCTTTGCCGCTATGGCCCAGACCGGCACGGTCACCTCGGATCTGCTCAATGTGCGGACGGCGCCGTCTACGGACAGCAGCATCGCCGGCATGCTCAGCTGGGGCGATACCGTCACGATCACCTACGAGCCCGGCAACGGCTGGTACGAGATCTACCTGAACGGCGGATGCTATTACGTGTGCGGCGATTACATCAGCACCGGATATTCCTCCGGCAGCAGCTATGACAGCTACGAAAGCTACGACAGCTATGAAAGCTATGACAGCTACGACAGTTACGACGACTACGGCACCTATGAGGACACGACGTCCTCCTCACAGCAGGGCACGTACCTGGGTAATTTCGCACTG
>CAMOKZ010000035.1 GCA_946618155.1 uncultured Lachnospiraceae bacterium
ACAACAAGAGCATTTCCCCCCTCGTGAACAACTTCGCCGACTATGCCACGAACCCGTCCAACTGCTGGATCACCAGCCTGACCGGCGGCGGCTATTCCGGAGAGGGCATCACCATGGCGCTGCCCTGCGGCATCGAGCTGGGCATGGACAGCGGCGAATTCGTCGAGGTGCTCGACGGACTGGGTTATGAATACGAGGTCGAAGAGGGTGATGACTATGCGTACTACACCCTGTACGACGAGAACTACAACGGTTACGATTTCTACACGAGCTCCGCGGAGAACGAGTATTACGCGCCGTCTACCCTGTACGAGATCGATATGCAGTGCAGACCGTAAGAAATCTCTTGCATTTTTCAAAAAGTGGCGCTATACTACATAAAGACTTGAATACTGTTAATAAAGAAGAACGGGTGCGAACCCGTTCTTCTTGCGTGATGTACGGATTTTTGTCCTGATTTCCGGACAGGAGGAGAAATGAGCAGGAGAGAGACCTACGAACAGAAGGCGACAGCGCTGATTCTCCCGATCATCGAACAGATGAAGTTCGAGCTGGTTGACGTGGAATACGTCAAGGAGGGAGGAACCTGGTACCTGCGGGCTTACATCGATAAGCCGGGCGGGATCACCGTGGACGACTGCGAGGCCGTCAGCCGTCTGTTCAGCGATCTGCTGGACGAGGAAGACTTTATCGAAGATTCCTACGTCATGGAGGTCAGCTCGCCGGGACTTGACCGGCCGCTGAAGAAAGACCGTGATCTGGAGCGGAGCATCGGGCGTGAGGTGGATGTGAAACTATTCCGTCCCCTTGCCGGGCAGAAGGAAATGACCGGGACCCTGCTCGCTTTTACCAAAGATACCCTGACCATCGGGTTCGGGGAAGAAGACAGAATCGATATACCAAGAGAGACGATCGCGCTGGTGCGTCTGTCGTTTGACTTTTAAGGAGGAGGAAACATGAATATCGATTTTTTTGATGCGCTCGCTGATCTCGTGCGGGAAAAGAATGTCAGTGAAGACAAGCTGCTGGAGATCATCGTCACTTCTCTTGAGGACGCATGCAAAAAACACTACGGCAGGGCGGAGCTGGCCAATCTCGTCGTTGACCTCGACCCCAAGGAGGGAATCTTTGATATCTATCTGCAGAAGCAGGTGGTCGAGGACGTCGAGGATCCGCTGACGCAGATCAGCCTGGTGGACGCAAAGAAGCTCAACGCCCACTACGAGCTGGGCGATCTGGTCCGGGTGGACATCCCCACGAAGGAATTCGGCAGAATCGTGGCGATGAACGCGAAGGGGACCATCCTGCAGCGCATCCGCGAGGAAGAGCGCCACGCACTGTATTATCAGTACTACGAGAAAGAGCACACCGTCGTTACCGGCGTCGTGCAGCGCTATGTTGACAAGAACGTGAGCATCAACCTCGGCAGGGTCGACGCGATCCTGAGCGAGAAGGAGATGATCCGCGGCGAGACCTTCTATCCGACGCAGCGCGTCAAGGTCTATGTCACCGAGGTCAAGGACACCTCGAAGGGCCCGCTTATCCTGGTATCCCGCACCCATCCCGAGCTGGTGCGCCGGCTGTTTGAACAGGAAGTCACGGAAGTCAGAGACGGGATCGTGGAGATCCGCAGCATCGCCCGTGAGCCCGGCAGCAGAAGCAAGATGGCAGTCTTCTCGAACGATGAGAACGTCGATCCGGTCGGCGCCTGCGTCGGCGTGAACGGCAGCCGTGTGAACGCGGTCGTCGCGGAGCTGGGCGGAGAGAAGATCGACATCATCAACTGGGACGACAACCCGGCCCTGCTGATCGAGAACGCCCTGAGCCCGGCCAAGGTCATCTACGTGATGGCCGACGGGGATGAGAAGACGGCCAAGGTCGTCGTCCCCGATTTCCAGCTTTCCCTTGCGATCGGCAAGGAGGGGCAGAACGCCAGGCTGGCTGCCCGCCTGACCGGTTTCAAGATCGATATCGAGAGCGAGACGGAAGCCAGGGAGAAGGGCGACCTGCTCGAGTACGAGAGCGATTATTACGATGATGAATACTACGGCGACTACGGCGAAGGCGAATACGCCGAGGGCGAGTACGCCGAGGGTGAATACGCTGAGGGCGAGTACGCCGAGGGCGAATACGCTGAAGGCGAATACGCTGAAGAGGGTTACGCCGGCGAAGAGTACGCCGAAGACGGTTATCCCGCCGACGGCGACGGAGACGGCGGGGACGGCTCCGGGTCCGGAGACGGACAGGCGTGACAATGGGACAGACAAAGCATGTGCCGGCCCGCAGATGTGTCGGATGCCGGGAGATGAAAGATAAGAAGGATCTGGTAAGAGTGCTCCGCACCACGGAGGGGACTGTCGAGATCGACAGGACCGGGAAGAAGAACGGACGGGGCGCCTACCTTTGCGCGAACGCGTCCTGTCTGGAGGCGGCGATCAGGTCAAAGGGCCTGGAGCGCGCGCTGAAGACGGCAGTGACGCGGGAGATCCTGGAGGAGCTCAAGAAGGAGATCGGTGCAGTTGAAAAATGACGCAATACTCTCTCTGCTGGGGCTTGCGGCGAAGGGCGGAAATGTGCTCAGCGGCGGGTTTCAGACAGAGACGGCAGTGAAGAGCGGGAGGGCGCGGCTGGTGATCGCGGCCCGGGACGCCTCTGCCGGTTCCCTGAAAAAGATCCGGGATATGTGCAGCTACTATAAGGTACCGCTCCTTCTGTACGGAAACAGGGAGGATCTTGGCGCGTGCATCGGAAAAGCGCTCAGGACCTCCGTTGTGCTGACGGATGATGGGCTTGCCGCAGCGGTCTTGAAAAAGGCCGGGGCAGGCGCGCCGCCGGCAGGAGCAGAAAGGAGAGATGCCCGGAATGGGGAAAATGAGAGTATATGAGCTTGCCAGGGAACTGGGGAAAGAGAATAAGGATGTCCTGGATGCCATGGAAAGGATGGGCGTCTCAGGAAAAAGCCATATGAGCACTGTCGACGAGAGTTTGGTAGAAAAGGTGAGGAGTCGTTTCGTGAACAAACCGGAAACTGAGGGAAAGAAAGTTCAAAGCAGCGAAGTGAAGCCGGAGGTGACCGCGCCGGCCGCAAAGCCGGAGAGGTCCGGCGAGGAGGCGGCAAAGGCGGCGGAGCCTGAAGCGAAGCCGAAAAAGAAAAATATTATCCAGGTGTTCCGGCCGCAGAACAGCCGGACCGGTATGCTGAAACCCGGCGCAAGACCGGGAAGCCAGAGGCCGGCCCAGGGCCGTCCCGGGGCAAGACCCGCGAGACCGGGCGTAAGGCCGGGAGCGGCTCCCGGACAGGGCGTGGGCAGACCTGCCCCGGCGCAGGGCGCGGCAAGACCTGCAGGCCCGCAGGCACCGGGCGCGGCAAGGCCCGCAGCGCCGCAGGCGCACGGCGCGGCTCCGCAGAGTGCGGCAAAGCCCGCTGCTCCGCAGGCAGCTCCGCAGAGCGCGGCAAAGCCCGCAGCTCCGCAGAGCACGGCAAAGCCCGCTGCTCCGCAGGTAGCTCCGCAGAGTGCGGCAAAGCCCGCAGCTCCGCAGACGGCCCCGCAGAGCGCGGCAAAGCCCGCAGCTCCGCAGACGGCCCCGCAGAGTGCGGCTAAGCCCGCTGCTCCGCAGACGGCCCCGCAGAGTGCGGCTAAGCCCGCTGCTCCGCAGACGGCCCCGCAGAGTGCGGCAAGGCCCGCGGCTCCGCAGACGCCCGTACAGGGTACGGCAAGACCCGCAGCCCCGCAGGCACCCGCCCAGGGCGCGGCAAGAGAAGCGGGGACCCAGCCCAGAGCGGCAGCTCCCGCCGGCAGCGGCGTAAGACCCGCAGCTCCGCAGGCGGGCAGAGTCCCGCAGGCCGGTCAGCGCAGACCGGAAGGCGCGCAGGGCACGGACCGCAGGGATCCCAGAGCGCAGGGCGCAAGGCCGGCAGGCCAGCCCAGAGGGCCGCGCACCGGCGAAGGTACATATACGAGAGGTACGACGACAAGACCCGCCCAGGGCGGCAGGTACCAGGGACAGCAGCCCAGACCCCAGGGCGCGGGCTATGACCGCGGCGGCGCGGGACGTCCCCAGGGCCAGCGCGGCACCTACGGGCAGGGCAGCGGTTCCGGTTCCGGTTTCGGCCAGAGACCCTTCGCGGGCAGAGGCCAGGGAGCCGGCGGCGGTGCAGGCTTCCAGGGCAGCCGTCCCGGCAGCAGACCCGGACAGGGCGGCAGCCGCTATGGCGGCGGCAGGCCGGGCGGCGAAGGCAAGCCGATGGAGAAGGAAGGCCGTCTGAAGAACGACCGCGGCGCACGCAGAACGGACAGACCGGAAAAGGGCGACCGCTTTGACCGCATGGAACAGCGCGGCCACCAGACCGCAAAGGGCGGCGCGAAGGGCCGCGGCGGCGCAAAGGGACGCGCGCCGGAGACCAAGCCGGTACAGAAGCAGGAAGAGACGATCAAGAATATCATCATTCCGGAGAAGCTGACGATCAAGGAGCTGGCCGACGCAATGAAGGTCGCGCCCGCCGTGATCATCAAGAAGCTCTTCCTCGCCGGGGAAATGGTCACTGTGAACCAGGAGATCACCTTCGAGAAAGCGGAGGAGATCGCCCTCGAGTTCAACTGCTTCTGCGAGAAGGAAGTCAAGGTCAATGTGATCGAGGAGCTTCTGAAGGATACTGAGGACGCGCCGGAGACGCTTGCGGCGAGACCGCCTGTCGTCTGTGTGATGGGTCATGTCGACCACGGCAAGACCTCCCTGCTGGATGCGATCCGCAATACCCGCGTGACCGACCGCGAGGCGGGCGGCATCACGCAGCACATCGGTGCTTCCGTTGTTACCTGCAACGGACAGAAGATCACCTTCCTGGATACGCCCGGTCACGAGGCGTTCACGGCGATGCGTATGCGCGGCGCCAATTCCACGGATATCGCGATCCTGGTCGTGGCGGCGGACGACGGCGTCATGCCGCAGACCGTTGAGGCGATCAACCACGCGAAGGCTGCCGGCATCGAGATCATCGTCGCGATCAACAAGATCGATAAGCCGGAAGCGAACCCCGAGAGGGTCAAGCAGGAACTGACCAAATACGAGCTGGTACCGGAAGACTGGGGCGGCAGCACCATCTTCTGCGAGGTATCCGCCAAGACCCATGAGGGCATCGACAATCTGCTGGAGATGGTCCTCCTGGCTGCAGAGGTGCTGGAGCTGAAGGCCAACCCGAACCGCCGCGCGAGAGGTATCGTCATCGAGGCGCAGCTGGATAAGGGCCGCGGCCCCGTGGCCACCGTCCTGGTGCAGAAGGGCACCCTCCATGTGGGCGATCCGATCTGTGCGGGCACCTGCCACGGCAAGATCCGCGCGATGACGGACGACAAGGGCCGCCGCGTGAAGGAAGCCGGTCCCTCCACCCCGGTGGAGATCCTGGGCTTCTCGGATGTGCCCGGCGCCGGCGAGATCGTCCTTTCCCCGGAGACGGAGAAGGAGGCGAGAAGCTTCGCCGAGACCTTCATCAGCGAGGGCAGGGAGAAGCTGCTTGAAGATACGAAGGCAAGAATGTCCCTTGATGATCTGTTCGATCAGATCCAGGCGGGCAATCTGAAGGAACTTAACCTGATCGTCAAGGCCGACGTGCAGGGCTCCGTGGAGGCGCTCCGCCAGAGCCTGCTCAAGCTGTCCAACGACGAGGTCGTGATCAAGATCATCCATGCGGGCGCAGGCGCCATCAATGAATCGGATGTGATGCTGGCCTCCGCGTCGGATGCGATCATTATCGGATTCAACGTACGTCCGGAGGCCGCGGCGAAGAGCAGCGCGGAGCACGAGGGCGTGGATATCCGCCTGTACCGCGTGATCTACGATGTGATCGCGGACGTCGAGGCGGCCATGAAGGGCATGCTCGATCCGGTCTTCGAGGAGAAGGTGATCGGCCACGGCGAAGTGCGCCAGACCTTCAAGGCTTCCGGAATCGGCACCATCGCAGGCTCCTATGTGCTTGACGGCGCCTTCCAGAGAGGCGCTTCGGCCAGAGTGACCAGAGACGGCGAGCAGGTCTTTGAAGGCCCGATCGCTTCCCTCAAGCGGTTCAAGGACGATGTGAAGGAAGTCAAGGCCGGCTACGAGTGCGGTATCGTATTCGAGAAGTGGAACGAAGTCCGTGAGGGCGACCAGATCGAAGCCTATATCATGGTGGAGGTCCCCAGGTAACGGCTCCGGACGGCAGACGGAGAGAACATGAGAAAGAACAGTATTAAAAACACGAGGATCAACGGGGAAGTCCAGCGGGAGCTCTCGAAGATCATCCGGGAGCGCCTCAAGGATCCCCGTGTGCATGTCATGACGTCGGTGACCCAGGTAGAGGTGGCGCCGGACTTAAAGACATGCAGAGTCTATATCAGCGTGCTGGGCTCACAGGAGGAACTGAAGGACACGGTCGCTGCCCTGCGCCGCGCGGAAGGCTTTATCCGCAGGGAGCTGGCCAGGACCGTGAACCTGAGAATGACGCCGGAGCTCACCTTTATCGCGGATGACTCTATCGCCCGGGGCATCTCCATGTCGAAGCTGATCGATGAGGTGATGGCCGCCACGCCCTCCTCCGATGAGGAAGAGGGAGACGCGGAAGCGGTCGAAGAGGAAGAAGAGGAAGAGGACGAAGAAAATGATTGACCTGAAAAAGGTGGTGAGCGGCGCCCGGACAGCGGTGATCGCCGGCCATGTGCGGCCCGACGGGGATGCCGTCGGCGCCTGTATGGGTCTCTTCCATTATCTGGGGCAGATCGCGCCGGAGCTTAAGGTGTATATCTGCCTGGAGGATTTTTCCGCCTCCTTCCGTTTTCTGGAGGGCATGTCCGCGATCACGGATCCGGAACAGTGCCCGGAGCAGTGCGATATTTTCTTTGCAGTGGATACCGCGTCGGCCGAGCGTCTGGGCAATGCCCTGCCTGTCTTTGAACGGGCAGAGCGCAAGGTCTGCATCGACCACCACATCAGCAATCCGGGCTACGGGATGATCAATGAGATCGACCCCGCGGCGAGTTCCGCCAGCGAGATCGTATGCCGGCTCATGGATCCGGCGCTCATCACCCCCGCCTGCGCCCAGGCCCTCTATCTGGGCATCGTGCACGACACGGGGCAGTTCAACTACAGCTGCACCTCCCCGGAGACGATGCGGCTTGCCGCCATGCTGATGGAAAAGGGCGCGGACCACGAGGCCATCATTGACCGCACCTTCAGGGAGAAGACCCTGACGCAGCAGAGGATCCTCGGCATTGCCCTTGCGCAGAGCCGGGAATTCTTCGGCGGAAAGATGCTCGCCAGTATTCTGGATGAAGAAACGCTGCAGCGGGTGGGCGCTCTGCCCAAGGATCTGGACGGAATCTCGGCGCAGCTTCGCTGCACGAAGGGCGTCCTGGTATCGGCGCTGCTGAGCGAGACGGAGAAGGGCTGCTGGAAGGCGAGCCTGCGCTCCGGCGAAGAGATCGATGTTAACCGCGCCGCGGCTGCCTTCGGCGGAGGCGGACATGTGCGGGCCGCCGGCTGTACCCTCTACGGAACGGGGGAGGAGGCGCTCGCGCGCCTGACTGAGCAGATCGGCCTGCAGATAAGCGAAGGGTGACAGATTGATCACAGGAGTACTGAACGTTTATAAGGAAGCGGGCTTTACCAGCCATGACGCGGTGGCAAAGCTGCGCGGCATTCTGCGCCAGAAAAAGATCGGCCACACGGGTACCCTCGATCCCGCGGCGGAAGGCGTGCTTCCCGTCTGCCTCGGGCAGGCGACGAAGCTGTGCGATATGCTGACGGATGAGGACAAGTCGTACCGGACGGTCCTTCTTCTCGGGGTAGAGACGGATACGCAGGATACAACAGGAAAAATAGTGCGGACGGCTCCAGCTGCGGCCGATGAGGATGCGGTCCGGGAGGCCGTCCTTTCCTTTGTCGGCGGCTACGACCAGATCCCGCCCATGTACTCGGCCCGCCGGGTAAACGGGAAAAAGCTCTATGAGCTGGCGAGGGCCGGCCTGGAGGTGGAGCGCAGACCGTCGCGGGTGGAGATCTTCTCCATCGAGATCGAAGAGATCGCGCTGCCGGAAGTGACGATGACGGTGCGCTGCTCGAAGGGCACCTATATCCGCACCCTCTGCCATGACATCGGCGCGCGCCTCGGCTGCGGCGGATGCATGAAGCAGCTGGTGCGCACGAGGGTCGGCGGCTTCAGGGTGGAAGAGAGCCTGCGGCTGGATGAGATCGCGGATATGGTGCGGGAGGCAGGAGGGCCGGACGGCCTTGGCGCTCATCTGCATTCCATTCCCTCGATGTTTCCCGGCCTGCCCGGGGTGCGGACAAAAGAGCAGGCGGACAGGCTGCTGCATAACGGCAACCCGCTCTCCGCGGAAGATTTTGTCTTCGCGGAAGACGCCGCCCCGGCTCCGGAGAGAGTCCTGGTCTTTGACAGCGCCGGCGATTTCTGCGGCCTTTACCGCATGAACGGGGGAGCGGGCCGCTATAAACCTGAAAAAATGTTCCTCGGAGGATGAGCATGCTCTGTTTTCATGGGACAACTGATTTTTCCGCGGACCGCCCCGCCGCGGTAACGCTGGGTAAATTTGACGGCATGCACAGGGGGCACAGAAAGCTCTTTTCCCGGATACTGGCCCGCAGGGACGAGATGAGCGTCATCTTCTCGCTGAACGCCAGGCCCGGCGAGGTCCTCTATACGGCGGATGAACAGAAGCTGATCGCACAGGAACTGGGATTTGACTGCCTCATCCAGTGTCCCTTTGTGCCGGAGATCTCCGGCATGAGCCCGGATGAGTTTGCCGGCCGCATTCTGCGGGACCGGCTGCAGACCAGGTACCTTGCGGTGGGAACGGATTTCCGCTTCGGCCGCGGCCGCAGCGGGGACACGGCGTTCCTGCAGCGCAGCGCGGACCGGTACGGGTATTCCCTGGAGGTCGTGGAAAAAGAGCGGTACGGAGACAGGGAGATCAGCAGCACCTTTGTGCGCGAAGAGCTGGAGAAGGGCAGGATGGAGCTGGTCGCTGACCTGCTGGGCAGGCCCTTCTTTCTTCTGGGCACGGTCGTGGAGGGCAGGAGGCTCGGCAGGACGCTGGGCGTGCCGACGATCAACATCGCGCCGCCGAAAGAAAAGCTGCTGCCGCCCTTTGGCGTTTACATGTCCCGGACCCGGATCGACGGAGTCTGGTACAACGGGATCACGGATATCGGGCGAAAGCCCACGGTGGGAGAGTTTGCGCGGGGTGCGGAGACGCACCTGTTCGGCGCGGAGGGCGACCTCTACGGGAAAGAGGCGCTGACGGAGCTGCTCTCCTTTTCCAGGCCGGAGATCCGGTTTGACAGCCTGGACGCGCTTCGGGCACAGCTTGCGGCCGACATCGCGTCAGGAAAGGAGTTTTTTGGTGAATAACGGGCTCTGGACAGCGAGCATCCTGCTCATCGCAGCGGGCATCCTTCTGCTGATCGGCGGCACAGCCTGCCAGGCGGTGCTCAGCTACAGGCAGAAAGAAAAGCTTTCCGTGCGCGCGAAGGTGGTGGACCTGGTTCTCGGGCCGCACCGGGGCGCAGCCGGCAGCGGCGGGCTTTTCGCGAACCGCTGGTATCCGGTCTTTGAATATTACGCGAAGGGAAAACTGTACAAGGTGACCGACCCCCACGGCAGCTGGCCGAGCCGCTACCGGGTGGGGCAGGAGATCAGCCTTGACCTCGAACAGAGCGACCCGTCCCGGTACGAGATCTCGACGGACACGGCGAAGAAGACGGCCGCCTCCGCGCTCTACGCGTCGGGCGTTGTCTGCCTGCTGGCGGGGTGCGTGATTTTCGTCAAGTTCGCGCTCAGAGGTTGACGGAAATTTTGAAGTATGTTATAGTTCACAGGTATGACAGCCGCCGCTCAGGTGCGGGACTCTCCGACCCTTCCTTGGCGGCAGGCGGTAAAAAAAGAAAGGAGAAACAACATGATCTCTAAAGAGAAAAAGCAGGCAGTTATCGCCGAGTACGCCCGCAGCGAGGGCGACACCGGTTCACCCGAGGTGCAGGTAGCCATCCTCACCAGCAGAATTCAGGAGCTCACCGAGCATCTGAAACAGAACCCGAAGGATCATCACTCCAGGCGCGGCCTGCTGAAGATGGTCGGTAAGAGACGCGGCCTCCTCGCTTATCTGAAGAAGAACGATATCGAGGGATACCGCAGCCTGATCGCGAAACTCGGCATCAGAAAATAATCGCTTTGCGCCGGGGGGTGAGCTTACTCACCCCCTGTTTTCGCAGGTATGGAAACGTGAACCATGTAAACGGGCGAAATCATATTTCCCGAGACCACTGAAAAGATGGTTTCTTCGCGGACTAAGCCATTTTTTCAGTAGTTTCGGAAGTGATTTCGCCTTTGTTTCATCAACAGATAAAAGAAAGGGGAAAAAATGAGCAGTAACTACAAGAGCTTCTCAATTGAACTGGGCGGCCGTACGCTGACTGTCGATGTAGGCAGAGTAGCGGCGCAGGCAAACGGTGCGGCCCTGATGCATTACGGTGACACCGTCGTCCTTTCCACGGCGACCTCTTCCGAAAAGCCGCGTGACGGCATCGATTTCTTCCCGCTGAGCGTGGAATTCGAGGAGAAGATGTACGCTGTCGGCAAGATCCCGGGCGGCTTCAACAAGAGAGAGGGCAAGGCCTCCGAGAACGCGGTGCTGACCGCCCGCGTCATCGACCGTCCGATGCGTCCTCTGTTCCCGAAGGACTACCGCAACGACGTCACCCTGAACAACCTGGTCATGTCTGTGGATCCGGCCTGCCGTCCGGAGCTTGTCGCCATGCTCGGTTCCGCCATCGCGGCCAGCATCTCCGACATTCCCTTTGACGGTCCCTGCGCGATGACGCAGATGGGCCTGGTGGACGGCGAATTCATCGTGAACCCGTCCCAGGAGCAGTGGAAGAAGGGCGATCTGCAGCTGACGGTCGCTTCCACCGGCGGCAAGGTCATCATGATCGAGGCCGGCGCGAAGGAAGTCAAGGAAGACGTCATGATCGACGCCATCTATCGCTGCCATGAGATCAACCTGAAGCTGATCGAATTCATCAACGGTATTGTTGCAGAGGTCGGCAAGGAAAAGAAGGCGTACGAGAGCTGCGCGGTTCCGGAGGAACTGTTCGAGGCCATGCGCGCTGTTGTCACCCCTGAGGAGATGGAAGAAGCCGTCTTTACCGATGTCAAGCAGGTCCGCGAGGAGAACATCCGCCGCGTGACCGAGAAGCTGGCCGAAGCCTTCGCGGACAACGAGGAATGGCTCGCCCTTCTGCCTGACGCCGTTTACCAGTACCAGAAGAAGACCGTCCGCAAGATGATCCTGAAGGATCACAAGCGTCCCGACGGCCGTGACATCAGACAGATCCGTCCGCTGGCCGCGGAGATCGACCTGCTTCCGCGTGTCCATGGTTCCGCCATGTTCACCAGAGGACAGACGCAGATCTGCACCGTCACCACGCTGGCGCCGCTTTCCGAGGCACAGCGCATCGACGGCCTTGATGAGAACGAAGTCAGCAAGCGCTATATGCATCACTATAATTTCCCGTCCTACTCTGTCGGCGAGACCAAGCCGTCCAGAGGTCCGGGAAGACGTGAGATCGGACACGGCGCCCTGGCCGAGAAGGCCCTGGTTCCGGTCCTGCCGACCGAGGAGGAATTCCCCTACGCGATCCGCACGGTCTCTGAGACCCTCGAATCCAACGGTTCTACCTCCCAGGCCAGCATCTGCGCCTCCACCATGTCCCTCATGGCGGCCGGCGTACCGATCAAAAAGCCTGTTGCCGGCATCTCCTGCGGTCTGGTGACCGGAGATACCGATGACGATTACATCGTCCTGACTGATATCCAGGGCCTCGAGGACTTCTTCGGGGATATGGACTTCAAGGTGGCCGGCACCCATGACGGCATCACCGCCATCCAGATGGATATCAAGATCCACGGCCTGACCCGCCCGATCGTTGAGGAAGCGATCGCCCGGACCAAGGAAGCCAGAGAGTACATCCTGACCGAGGTCATGGAGCCGTGCATCGCGAAGCCGCGTGAGACCGTCTCCCAGTATGCGCCGAAGATCATCCAGATCAGCATCGACCCGCAGAAGATCGGCGATGTGGTCGGCCAGAGAGGCAAGACCATCAACACGATCATCGAGCGTACCGGCGTGAAGATCGATATCACGGACGACGGCAATGTCTCCGTCTGCGGTACCGACCAGGCGATGATGGACAAGGCGATCGGCATGATCCGCACCATCGTGACCGACTTCGAGGAAGGCATGATCCTGACCGGCGAAGTCGTCAGCATCAAGGAGTTCGGTGCCTTCATCGAGTTCGCGCCCGGCAAGGAAGGCCTCGTGCACATCTCCAAGATCGCGAAGGAGAGAATCGCGCACGTGGAGGACAGACTGACCCTCGGCGACAAGGTCACCGTTGTCTGCCTCGGCAAGGACAAGCAGGGCCGCCTGAGCTTCTCCATGAAGGATGTAGGCCGCTATCAGTCCTGCTGAGCGGAAGGAATGCGCGCAGTGGGCGATAAGCCTTGACACCAGTGGTACAGCGCGTTAAAATGCTAAAGAGGAACGGCGCCCCGAATGCTGTCTCGGGGCGCCGCTTTTTTCGCCCGGACGCAGTTCGGACCGGGGGGCTTAATGCAGGACAGCAGGTAAAGGAGGATTTCTGTGATGAGGAAAAAGACGATTGCACTGCTGGCCGGCGCGGCGCTTGCGGCGTTTGGCCCGGTTTCCGCTTTTGCCGAAGAGGCCGGCGAGATCAAAGTGGGTATTGTCCAGTTTATTGACCATGCTTCCCTCAATCAGATCAGGACCAGCCTGGAGGCGCGCCTCGGCGAGCTCGAAGAGGAGCAGGGCGTAGACTTTAATTATGAGGACTTCTACTACAACGGAAACGGGGATGCTTCCACCCTGCAGCAGATCGGCGCAGACCTGATCGCCGAGCAGGTGGACGTGATCGTGGCCATCGCGACCCCCGCCGCGCAGATCATGCAGGCGGCAGCCGAGGACACGGACATTCCGATCGTCTTCTCCGCCGTCAGTGATCCGGTGACCGCCGGACTGGCCAAGGAGATGGATGCCCCCGGCATGAACATCACGGGCACCTCCGACGCGCTGAACACCGCCACCATGATGGAGCTGATCTTCGCGAACGATCCGGAAGCGGACTATATCGGCCTGCTCTACTCCAAGAGCGAGGACGCCTCCCGCGTGCCGATCGAGGAAGCGAAGGCTTTCCTGGATGAGAAGGGCGTGAAGTACATCGAAAAGACCGGCACGACCGTCGACGAGGTCAGCGCAGCTGTGGACGCGCTGACGGCCGAAGGCGTGGACGCCATCTTTACCCCCACCGACAACACCGTCATGAACGCGGAGCTGGCCATCTACGAAAAGCTTCTGGATGCGGGCATCCCGCACTACTGCGGCGCGGATTCCTTCGCCCTCAACGGCGCCTTCC
>CAMOKZ010000036.1 GCA_946618155.1 uncultured Lachnospiraceae bacterium
AGCCGGTGTAGAGGGTGCCGTCAGCGCAGCGCAGGATGTAGGTGCAGTTTTCTTTAATGTTCATATTCCTTATCACCGCTCATGGAGCTCCAGCTCCTTCAGCTCGTTCACGGCACTTCCGCCAGGCCGCAGACCGCCCTCCGGGCGCTCGCCGCCAGATGCAGGCGGCTCGTGTCTGCGGCTGTGTCGGAAGTTCCAGGCCCGCTTCGCGGCCCTTATTCGCAGAATTGCCCCCGCTCTTACGCGCAAGCGCGACGAGGCGGGGGCATTTCTGTGAATGCCGTGAACCGGGCTGGAACGTTAGTGTTCCATGTTTGCGAATTTCGTGTTCTCGGGCAGCCAGACGACTTCGACGGTGCCGATGGGGCCGTTTCGCTGCTTAGCGATGATGACTTCCGCGATTCCTTTGCGGTCGCTGTCTTTGTTGTAGTAGTCGTCGCGGTACAGGAACATGACGACGTCGGCGTCCTGCTCGATGGCGCCGGATTCTCGAAGGTCCGAGAGCATCGGCCTGTGGTCCGGGCGCTGTTCTACCGCGCGGGACAGCTGGGAAAGGGCGACGACGGGAACCTGCATTTCTCTGGCGATCTCTTTGAGTGAACGCGAGATGTCGGAGATCTCCTGCTGACGGGAGTCGGCCCGCTTGCTGCCCTGCATCAGCTGCAGGTAGTCGATCATGATGATGTCGATGTTGTGCTCAAGCTTGTATTTCCGGCACCTGCGGCGCAGCTCCGCGACGGAGATGCCCGGGGTGTCGTCGATGATCAGCTTTGATTCGCCGACGATCCCTGCGCTCTCGATGAGGTCGCTCCACTGCTTGTCGCTCAGGTTGCCGCTGCGCAGAAGCTGCGCATCTACGCTTGATTCCATGGAGAGCAGACGGTTGATCAGCTGCTCCCTGGACATTTCCAGGCTGAACAGGGCGACCGTCTGATTTTTCCGGAAGGCCATGTACTCCGCGATGTTCAGGACGAAGGCGGTCTTACCCATGGAAGGACGGGCCGCCACGAGGATCAGGTCGGAGGGCTGGAAGCCTGAGGTCTTGTAGTCCAGGTCCGTAAACCCGGTCGCCAGGCCCGTGACGTTCCCCTTGTTCCGGCTTGCCGCCTCGATCTTCTGGAGGGCGCGCAGCACGATGCTCTTGACCGGCTCGTACTCGCCGGTCTGCTGCTGGCGCAGGACCTGGAAGATCTGGCGCTCCGTCTCCTCCATGATCACTTCCGCCTTTTCCGTGCCGGCGTAGCAGGTGTTCGTCAGCGACTCCATTACGCGGATGAGGCGCCGCATCTGGGATTTTTCCTGTACGATCTCCACGTACTCCCCGATCCGCAGGGAGGAGGAGACCATCCGCATGACGTCGCGGATGTATTCGAGGCTGCTGATCTCCGGGGCGGTGTTCATCTCCCGCAGGCGGTTCTGCAGGGTGACCAGGTCCACCTCTTTGCCCTCGTTGTAGAGGTCCGTCATAGCCTCAAAGAGGACGCCCATCGGCTTCTGGTAAAAATCCTCGCCGGTCAGCGCCCCCGCCGCTGCCGCCAGCGCGTCCCGGCTCAGGAGCATGGAGCCGATCACGGCCTGCTCCGCCTCGGTGCTGTGCGGCATGACTCGTTTAAGAACTGTTTCTTCCATATGTTCCCCTAAGGATGATCCTTTACAGGCTCTCGATCACGGTGCGCAGCTGCGCGGTCACCGCGGTATGCAGGCGGATGGGGACCATCACCTCGCCGGTGCTCCGGATGGGGCTGCCGAGCTGGATCTTCTTGCGGTCCACTTCAATGCCGAGCTGGTCCTTGACGGCCTCGGCGATCTCCTTGGAGGAGACGGAGCCGAAGAGCTTGCCGCCCTCGCCCACCTTCACCTTCAGGGTGATGTGCATGCCGGCCAGCTTCTCGGCCAGCGCCTTCGCGTCCTCGAGATTCTGCGCCGCGACCTTCTCGTCATTCGCGGTGCGGAGCTTCAGGTCGTTCATCGTCCTGCCGTTCGCCTCAACGGCGATCTTTTTCTTCAGCAGCACGTTGCGGGCGTAGCTGTCGCTCGCCTCAACGATATCGCCCTTTTTCCCGAGATTCTTTACATCTTCCAAAAGAATAACTTTCATAACGATCAGATCTCTCCTTCTTCTGTCATCTGCTTAAGCACTTCCTTCACCTTCTCCACCGCTTCCTCGCTGGTCATACCGGTCAGCTGTGCGCCGGCGATGTTGCTGTGCCCGCCGCCGCCGAGCCGTTCCATGATGATCTGCACGTTCACCTCGTCGATGGAACGCGCACTGATGAAGATGCGTGAATCATATTCCGTGATCACGAAGGAGGCCTTTACCCCCTTGATGCCCAGCAGTTCATTTGCCGCCTGCGCGCCGACCACGTTCGGACTCTGCACGCCGTCGGAGGGGCAGATCGTGATCGCGTAGTTGTCCATGTAGGACTCCGCGTGGCGGACGGCTTCGGCTCTGGCCTTGTAGCTGTCCATCGACTCGCGCAGAGCCTTGCGCACCCGGACGGGATCCGCGCCGGCACGGCGCAGATAGGCCGCCGCATCAAAGGTGCGGGCGCCTGTCTTGGCGACAAAACTGTTCGTATCGATAATGATGCCGGCGTACATGCAGTCCGCTTCCACCGGGCGCAGCCGCACATCCTCTCCGAAATACTGGAGGATCTCCGCGACCATCTCGCAGGCCGAGGAGGCGCTTGTCTCAATGTAGGAAAGGGAGGCGTCCTGGATGGTATCCGTGGTCTGCCGGTGATGGTCAAGCAGAATGACCGTATCCGTCTGGCCGAGGATCTCCTCGCAGTCCACCATGCCCCGCCGGTTCGTGTCCACCACGATCACCACGGTATTGCGGTCCACCAGGGAGATCGCGTCCTCCCTGCCGATCACCATGGCGGGTTCGTACTCGCGCATATCCTTGAAGCGGCCGAGCCACAGGCGGATGCCCTCGTTGGCCTCGCCGACCACGATGTGCGCTTCCTTGTTCATCGTCCGCGCCGCGCGGTAAATGCCGACGCAGGCGCCCAGCGAATCGAGATCCGTGCGCTGGTGGCCCATGACCACGACGCGTTCCGCCGCGTCGATGATCTCCCGCATGGCCTGCGCCTTGACGCGGGCCTTCACGCGCGTGCTGCGCTCACCGGCCTGGGATTTGCCGCCGTAGAACGTGATCTTTTCGCCGTCCCGCACCACCGCCTGATCGCCGCCGCGTCCCAGCGCCATCTCAATGGCCGCCCGGGACAGGTCGGAATCCTGCTGGTAGCCGGTCCCGCCGAGCCCCACGCCGATGCTGATCGTAAAGGGCTGATCCGCGCCGACGTTGATGCCTTTTACGCCCTCCAGGATGGAGAAGCGGTCCTCCTCCAGGGCGTCCAGGGCCTTCCGGTCGCACAGGACAAGGAACTTGTCCTTCTCGAGCCTGCGCACCAGGGAGCCCATCGCGGTAAAGTACTTGATGATGCGCCGCTCCGCCAGCACCGTCATCATCGACTTGTGCACGTCGTCCAGGCGCTCCACCGTTTCTTCGTAATTGTCGATATAGACGAGGGAAACCACCGGACTGCGGTCGCGCAGCTCCTGCCCGGTGCGGGCCAGCTCGGTCTCATCGTGCAGGCAGAGGAAGTGCAGGTACTCGCCCATCTCGCCCTCGCGCTCCAGGATGACGCTCTCGTCGACCAGCTCATCGATGGGGATGCGGCTGATGTGGGCGCGGAATTTCCTGTCCCCGTAGGTCACCGGGATATCCTTGTCCCACTCGGTGATGGGCAGGGTGCCCTCTGTGATCTCCGGGAACACCGTCGAAATGGACCGGTGGAAGCTGTCCTTTTTCCCGGTAAGATCCAGCATGGCGTCGTTCTGCCACAGGGTCTTCCCGTCCGGCTGCAGCAGGGCCAGGGGAAGCTCAAACTCCTTCATCAGCTGGTTCTGCATATGCCCGAACCGCGCCGCGAAGCGCATCAGCTCCTGCAGGATGCCCGGCCGCATGCGCAGATACAGCAGCAGGACCACCAGGATATACAGGCCGCTGAAGACCAGCGCCACGATGCCCGCACGCGTATTGATGCGGAACATCGCGACAGTCAGGATGATCAGCGAAAAGGCCAGGACGAGGTCCCACTGCCAGTGCAGGCGCAGATCCCCGCTGATCTTAACCTTTCGTTTCTCTTTCATAGGCTCATTGGCCTCCTCAGAAGCGGAACACCGCTACACCGTAGGGCGGCAGCGCATAGGAGAAATGATACGGCTTGCCGTCGCACTCTCCCTCCACCGCTTTATAGGCCGCAGGACGCTCTGCGCCGCTGCCGCCGTACTGCTCTTCGTCGCTGTTTAAAACAAGACGGTAGGTCTTCTTTTCGTTGACGCCCACCATATAGTCCGGACGGTCCATGGGCGTAAAGTTGACGACAAACAGCAGGTTGTTCTTTCCATCGTCCGAATGGCGCAGGAAGCTGTAGATGCTCCGGTCGCCGTCGTCCGCGTTGATCCACTCGAATCCGCCCGGATGGCAGTCGCTCTCGTAGAGGGCGCGGTTCTTCCCGTACAGATGCAGCAGCGCGCTGACGAAATTCTGCAGCTGCTGATGCCTCGGCTCCGCCAGCAGGTACCAGTCAAGCTCCCTCTCCTCGCTCCATTCCTGCCACTGGCCGAAATCCTGGCCCATGAACAGGAGCTTCTTGCCGGGATGGCCCAGCATAAAGGCGTAGCCGGCCTTCAGGTTCGCGAACTTGTCGTCGTAATACCCCGGCATCTTGCTGATCATGGAGCACTTCAGGTGCACCACCTCGTCGTGGGAGAGGACCAGCACGTAATTCTCGGAGTAGGCGTAGGTCATCGCGAAGGTCATCTTGTTGTGGTTGAACTTGCGGAAGAACGGGTCGAGCTTCATGTACTCGAGGAAATCGTGCATCCAGCCCATGTTCCACTTGAAGGTGAAGCCGAGACCGTCATACTCGGGCGCAGCCGTCACCTTCGGCCATGCCGTGGATTCCTCCGCGATCATCATGCAGCCGGGATGCTTGCCGTGGATGACGCTGTTGAGGTGCTTGAAGAACTCGATCGCCTCGAGGTTCTTGTTCCCGCCGTAGATGTTGGGCACCCACTCGCCGTCCCTGCGGCCGTAGTCGAGGTAGAGCATGGAGGCCACCGCGTCCACGCGCAGGCCGTCTACATGGTACTGCTCCAGCCAGAAGAGCGCGTTGCCGATCAGGAAGTTCTTCACCTCGTTCTTCGCGAAGTCGAAGACCTTGGTGCCCCAGTCGGGGTGCTCGCCCTTGCGGGGATCCGCGTACTCGTACAGAGGCGTACCGTCAAAATCGGCCAGGCCGTGGGCGTCGCGCGGGAAATGCGCCGGCACCCAGTCCAGGATGACGCCGATCTTATTGCGGTGCAGATAGTTCACCAGCCAGGCGAAGTCCTCCGCCGAGCCGTGACGGGAAGTGGGCGCATAGTACCCGGTCACCTGGTAGCCCCAGGAACCGTCGAGGGGATGCTCCGCGATGCCCATCAGCTCCACGTGGGTGTAGCCCATCTTCTTGACATATTCCACCAGACGCTCGCCGAACAGACGGTAGTTGTAGAAACCGTCCTCGTCCGGGCCGTGGGGATGCTTCATCCAGCTGCCGGGATGGACCTCGTAGATCGCCATCGGGCTGGTCTGGGGCACATAGGAATCTCTCGCCTTCATCCAGGCGTCGTCCGTCCACTTCAGGTTGGAGATATCCGTCACCACGGAAGCCGTCCCCGGCCTCTTCTCCGCTTCGTTCGCGAAGGGATCCGCCTTATAGAGCTTCTCCCCGGTCTGCGTGGTGATCAGGTACTTGTACATGTCTCCCTTGCGGGCAGTCTCCACGAACAGATGCCAGATTCCGCCGGGGCCCTGCTCCTCGAGCGGGTGGCTCTCCTCATCCCAGCCGTTAAAGCTGCCGATCACGTGTACGGCCGCCGCGTGCGGCGCCCATACCGCGAAATAAACGCCCTCTTTGCCATCCTTCTCGCAGGGATGCGCGCCGAGCTTGCGGAAGATCTCATAATGCACGCCGCTGCCCCACAGATATGCGTCCAGGTCTGTCACAAACAGCTGGTTCGGATCCGTCACCTTTGCGGGAGCTGCCTTAACCGGAGCCGCCTTCGCGGCCGTCTTTTTACTCTGATCTGTTTTCTTCATTGTTACACCCCTTGTCTGCGGGTCCAAAGCCCGCTCCTTTTCACCTCATGCGTTTGCTGAACGCACGCAAGGAAAGGCCGGATCTTCCGGTCTTTCCTACGCTCTATTGTGCACATTTGCCTAATCTATGTCAATTCACGAAATCAACAAAAATCAGCCCTGGGCTTTCACCAGGAAGTGGCGCGCCCTGCAGGCCGGGACCGCGATCCCGATCTGACCGTTTTCCGCCCTGATCTCCGACCCGTCCGCGAGGTCCGTGACCTGTCCGCCGAAGGGCAGGCGGACCCACATCTGCGCCTCGTTCTCATCGTTGTTGACCGCGCAGATCACGGCCTCCCCGCCAAGGATGCGGGCGAAGGCGTACTGCCGGTTCGTCAGGGAAAGCTCCCGGTAGCTGCCCTCCCGCAGGGCCGGCTGCTGTTCGCGCAGTTTCCCCAGATAGGTGATATATTCGCAGAGCCCCGGCGCAGGCGGATCCTGGCTGATCTGCGCGAGGTCGATGGCCGGGCGCAGGGCCGCGTCCCCGTCCTCCTTGCGTCCCCGGATGCCCCACTCGGAGCCGTAGTAGATGGAGGGAACGCCGGGCAGGGCGTAGAGCAGGGCGTAGAGCGGGTAGATGTGGCGCGGCTCGCGCAGCTTTTCCACTACCCTGGCAACGTCGTGGTTGTCCGCGAAGCTGTAGAGCACCCGTCCCCGGTAGATGCCGCCGTTCTCGTCGAACTGGCGCCGGATGGTGTGGGCGATCTCGAAATAGTTGTGATCGTTGTGCCCGGACCAGAGGCCCTTGTTCAGCTCGTAATTCGTCACGGAGTGGCACATCTCCCCGTTGGCCCAGCGGCCGTAATCCCCGTGGATCACCTCGCCCATGAGCCAGAAATCCTCCTTCTCATTCCCGGTCATCCACCGCATCTCCTTCATAAAGTCGAAGGGGAGGCAGTCCGCGCAGTCGAGGCGGATGCCGTCGATGTCGAAGGTGTGGATCCAGAAGCGGATGACATCGAAGAGATAGTCCTTGACCTCCCGGTTATCCAGGTTGAGGTTGACCAGGTCCCCGCAGCCCCGCCATGATTCATAGGAAAAGCCGTCGTTCCAGGCGCTGTTCCAGCCGAAGTTGATCCCCTTGTACCACCAGCGGTAACGGGAATTCTCCCGGTTCGCCTGAATGTCCTTAAAGGCAAAAAACTCGCGGCCCGTGTGGTTGAAGACGCCGTCCACGACCACGCGGATCCCCCTGGCGTGGGCTTCCCGCACGAAGGCGGCGAAGTCCTCGTTGTCGCCCAGGCGCCTGTCCACGCTGCGGTAATCGATGGTGTCGTACCCGTGGGCGCTGGATTCAAAGAGGGGCCCGATGTAGAGCGCCCCGCACCCGATCTCCTTCATGTGGTCCAGCCAGGGAACGAGGGCGGGAAGGCGGTGCACCGTCTCCTCCTGCGTGTTCCGGGCCGGCGCTCCCAGGAGCCCCAGCGGGTAGATGTGATAAAAGGTCTCTGTTTCATACCATTTTGCCATATTTCTGTTCTCCCCTTTTGTGTCCCTACGAGAAGATCCCGTACAGGTACTGCCGCACGACCTCGTCCAGCCCGCTTCTCTCCTGCTCCGGCGGGATGTCCCGGTGCAGGACAAAGGTCAGATACTGGTTGATCACGCCGATGAACGTGAGGGCGAACTGCTCCTGCCTGCCCCGCATGTTGCCGAGGCTCTCGTGGGCGTTCTCGAACACCGCCACGACGGACCGGTAGAACCCGTCAAGATAGGGTCTCGCCGTCTGCGCGGCCTCATTTTCCCTGGGCGAGTAGAGCAGCGACATGAGCAGCAGGTGAAACTGCCTGTGCTCTGCAAAAAAGCCCGCGCAGGCGCCCGCCAGCTGCCGCAGTCGGCAGGCCACGTCGCCCGTCCCCGCGAGGGCGTCCGCCATCCGCGCGTCCAGGACGGCCCAGCGTTCCTTCAGGATCGCCTCCAGCAGCCCCTTCTTGCTTCCGAAATAATAGTACAGGGTCGGCTTTGTCACTCCGGCCGTCTCCGCGATCTCCTGCACGCCGACCGCGTCGTAGCCGCGCCGCGCGAACAGGTCCTCCGCGCAGGCGAGCAGTGTCTGTCTGTTGTCCATCCTCTTCCTCCGCAGTCATTTTTCCGTCCGATAATCCGGCGTTTCGCCGGTCTTTCACCACGCATTATACCGACCGGTATATAGATTGTCAATCTTTCTTCGCTTTTTCCTTTGACAAGGCAGGGCGCTGTTGATAAAATCAGCATAGGAAGTGGCGCCATGCGACTATTGGTTGTAACATCGCCATCGCGACAGGCATACGCAAGCAGATTGGTATGTCTGTTTTTGATTTTTCCGCTGCTCCCCCTACTATTCATAAATCTTTCACCAAGAAAAGGAGAAAAGAGCATGAAAGTACTGAAGAACGCTGCTGCAGTCGCTGCCGCTCTCGCGCTGTGCGCCGCCATGGGCGTATGTGCCGCAGAGCCCGTTGATCCCGCAGACCTCAAGGTAGGCGTCATCTACGTCGGCGACGACAACGAAGGCTATTCCCTCTCCCATATGAAGGGCGTGGACGGCATGCAGGAAGCTCTGGGCCTCTCTGATGACCAGGTCATCGAGAAGTTCAACATCCCCGAGGATGAGAGCTGCTACGACGCCGCTGTCGACCTTGCCGAGCAGGGATGCCAGCTGATCTTTGCCACCAGCTTCGGCCATGAGGATTACCTCATCCAGGTCGCTTCCGAATATCCGGACGTGCAGTTCTGCCACGCCACCGGTTATCAGGCTGCCTCCTCCGAGCTGGAGAACATGCACAACTATTTCACCTCCATCTATGAAGCCCGCTATGTCTCCGGCGTTGTCGCCGGCATGAAGCTGGCCGAGCAGATCGCGGCAGGCGTGCCCACCGACGCGAACTACGACGCGGACGGCAACCTCAAGATCGGTTATGTCGGCGCTTATTCCTACGCCGAAGTTATCTCCGGTTACACCTCCTTCTTCCTCGGCATCCGCTCGGTGGTTCCGAACGTTGTCATGGAAGTCAAGTACACCGGTTCCTGGGCTGATCAGGCGCTCGAGAAAGAGACCGCCGAGGCCCTCATCGCGGACGGCTGCTTCCTGGTCGGCCAGCACGCCGACACCACCGGCGCTGCCGCTGCCTGCGAAGCCGGCAAGACCTGGCATGTAGGCTACAATGTCGGCATGCTCGACGTTGCCCCGAACTATGACCTGACCAGCTCCACCAACAACTGGGCGCCGTACTACACCTACGCTGCCGAGTGCGTCGTGGCCGGCGAGCCGATCGACGTTGACTGGTGCAAGGGCCACAGCGAAGGCGCAGTCGCCATCACTGATCTTGGCCAGAGCGTAGCCGAAGGCACCGCTGAGAAGGTCGAAGAGACCTGGGCTGCCATCGACGACGGTTCCCTCCATGTATTTGATACCTCCACCTGGACTGTGGGCGGCGAGACCATCACCACCACCGCTTCCGACGATCTTGCGGATGTCTTCTACGGCGTAGAGCACATCAGCGAGGACGGCTCCTACTTCATGGAGTCCGCAGTCGGTTCCGCGCCGGCGTTCTCCTTCGTGATCGACGGCATCACCGAGCTCAACCAGGTCTATTGATCTGAAAGACCCTTTCTACTGCCGCAGAATGCAGAGCACTCTGCGGCAGTTTGTTTCTGCCCACCCTTTCAAGGAGTTTTTTATGTCTGCATACGCCATTGAACTGAAAGGTATCTGTAAATATTTCGGTGCCGTGGCCGCCAACCAGGACGTCTCGCTGAACGTGAAGAAGGGCGAGATCCTCTCCCTGCTCGGGGAGAACGGCAGCGGCAAGACGACGCTGATGAACATGCTCTCGGGCATCTATTTTCCGGATGCGGGCCAGATCTTCGTCGACGGCAAAGAGGTCACCATCCGTTCCCCGAAGGACGCCTTCCGTCTGGGGATCGGGATGATCCACCAGCACTTCAAGCTGATCGACATCTTCACCGCTGCGGAAAATATCATTCTCGGCATGGAGGACGGCCAGCGCGTCATCCGGATGAAGGAGGTCTGTGCCGACATCCAGAAGCTCCTGGACCGCTACGGTTTCAAGCTTGACCTGAACAAAAAGGTCTACGACATGTCCGTCTCCGAAAAGCAGACGGTGGAGATCGTCAAGATGCTCTACCGCGGCGCTTCGCTCCTCATCCTCGACGAGCCCACCGCCGTCCTCACGCCCCAGGAGACCGACCATCTTTTCGAGGTCCTGCGCAACATGCGCAACGACGGCAAGGCCATCATCATCATTACCCACAAGCTGCATGAGGTGCTCGCCATCTCCGACCGCGTCTCTATCCTCCGCAAGGGCCGCTACATCGGCACCGTGGATACCGCAGAGGCGACCGAGATGAGCCTCACCGAAATGATGGTCGGCGAAAAGATCAGTCTCGACATTGACCGCTGCGATCCCGTCGATCCGAAGAAATGCCTGGAGGTGAAGCATCTCACCTGCCTGAACAAGTACGGCGTGAAGGCCCTCAACGACGTCTCCTTCACCGCGATGAGCGGCGAGATCCTCGGCATTGCCGGCATCGCCGGAAGCGGCCAGAAGGAACTGCTCGAAGCGGTCGCCGGCCTGCAGGCGGGCACCGGCAGCATCCTCTTCACCGATCCCGATACCGGCAAGGAAGAAGAGCTGATGGGAAAGGATCCGCTCCAGATCAAGCGCATGGGCATCTCCCTGGCCTTTGTCCCGGAGGACCGCCTCGGCATGGGCCTTGTCGGCGACATGGGCATGCCCGGCAACATGATGGTGCGCAGCTACCGCACCGGCAACGGCCCCCTGCTTGAGCAGCGCGGCCCCAAAGCCCTCTCCGAAAAGATCCGCGAGGATCTGGGCGTTGTCACCCCGGGAATCAATTATCCGGTGCGGCGCCTCTCCGGCGGCAACGTGCAGAAGGTCCTGGTCGGGCGCGAGATCGCCAGCGCGCCCAAGCTGATCATGACCGCCTACGCCGTCCGCGGACTGGACATCAACACGTCCTACGCGATCTACAATCTCCTGAGCGATGAGAAAAAGGCCGGCGCCGCCGTCATCTACGTCGGCGAGGACCTCGACGTCCTGCTGGAGCTGTCCGACCGCATCCTGGTCCTTTGCCAGGGGCAGGTCAGCGGCATCGTAGACGCGCGCACCACGACCAAGGAACAGATCGGTCTCATGATGACCAGCCTCGGCAGGAAGGAGGAAGAGCATGCCTAACCGGACAAAAGAGCCCTTTATCCGCATCATCAAGCGGGACAGCATGCCGTTCGCGAAGCGCGTACTGGTCAGAGTCCTGGCCATCCTCGCCTCTCTCCTGGTCAGCGCTGTCTTCATTTTCATCATCACCCGCAGCAACCCCGCCGACGTCTACCGCAGCCTGGTGGACGGCGCCATCGGCACGGGGCGGCGCACCTGGAACACCCTGCGCGACACCAGCATCCTGCTGGCCACCGCCCTCGCCATCACCCCCGCCTTCAAAATGCGGTTCTGGAACATCGGCGCCGAGGGGCAGATCCTGGTGGGCGGCATCGCCACCGCCGCCATCATGCGCTACTGGGGGAACAGCGTTCATCCCCTCGTCATGTTCGCGGCCATGGTCATCGTCAGCGTGCTGGCCGGCCTTGTCTGGGGCATCATCCCCGCCTTCTTCAAGGCGCACTGGAACACGAATGAGACGCTCTTTACCCTGATGATGAACTACATCGCCATCCAGCTGACCGCCTTCTTCAGTATCGTCTGGGAGGCGAAGAAGGGCAGCGGCACGATCGGCACGATCAACCAGAAGACCCAGGCCGGCTGGATCTCCACCGGGTTCCTGCCGGATATCTTCGGAAAGTTCAACTACAGCATCAACGTGATCATCATCCTGGCGCTGACGATCGCCATGTTCATCTACCTGACCTACACCAAGCACGGCTACGAGATCAGCGTGGTGGGACAGAGCGAGAACACCGCGCGCTACGCGGGCATCCACGTGAAGACCGTCATCCTGCGCACCATGGCCCTCTCCGGCGCCATCTGCGGGTTCACCGGCTTCCTTCTCGTGAGCGGCTCCTCCCACACGATCTCCACCAACACGGCAGGCGGGCGCGGCTTCACCGCGATCATCGTCTCCTGGCTGGCAAAGTTCAACCCGTTTATCATGATCCTGATCTCCTTCTTCCTGGTCTTTATGGGCAATGGCGCGACGCAGATCGCCAGTGAATTCCAGCTCAATGAGTCCGCCTCGGAGGTCATCACGGGCATCATCCTGTTCTTTATTCTGGGAAGCGAGTTCTTCATCAACTTCAAACCCGTCTTCCGCAGGAACGGAAAGGAGAGTGCGGCATGAATTTTCTCTGGGCAGTCTTTAAAGGCGTTTTCTCCATTACCTTCATCCAGAAGGCGATCACGCAGGGCATTCCGCTCCTCTACGGCGCGACCGGCGAGATCCTGACGGAGAAGAGCGGCAACCTCAATCTCGGCACGCCCGGGATCATGTACATGGGCGCCATCGGCGGCCTGACCGGTGCCTTCATCTATGAGAAGGGAACGGAATTGCCCTCGGGCCTGGTCGGCATTCTCTTCGCCGTGGTGTTCAGCCTCATCTTCTCTCTGATCGGCGCGCTGATCTACAGCGTCCTGGTCATCACGCTGCGTGCGAACCAGAACGTGACCGGCCTTGCCCTGACCACCTTCGGCGTGGGCCTCGGCAACTTCCTGGGCGGCTCCTTCTCAAAGATCATCGGCACCGCCGGACAGATCACGGTATACACGACGGGACAGGCCTTCCGCACGAGGATCCCCTGGCTCTCCGAGCATCTGGGCATCCCCGGACAGATCTTCTTCACCTACGGGTTCATGACTTACCTGGCCATCGTCATTGCCCTGGCGGCCGCCTGGTTCCTCACGAAAACGAGGACCGGCCTCAACCTGCGGGCAGTGGGCGAGAACCCCGGCGCGGCGGACGCCGCCAGCATCAACGTCACGAAGTACAAATATCTGGCGACCTGCATCGGCGGCATGATCAGCGGCCTCGGCGGCCTCTACTTCGTGATGGAATACCTGGGCGGCACCTGGCAGAACAACGGCTTCGGCGACCGCGGCTGGC
>CAMOKZ010000037.1 GCA_946618155.1 uncultured Lachnospiraceae bacterium
AGATGCAGCAGCATGCAGGCAAGGCGGTAGCGCAGGCGGTCATCGGGGGAATCGAGATCGCAGGAGAGAAGTTTGCGGATGTTGCCCATCCGGTAGATCACGGTGTTGCGGTGGGTGTACATCTTTTCCGAGACGTCCCGGATGCTGCCGCCGCATTCCAGATACACTTCAAGCAGGCGGACATAGTCCGTCCCGTGCTCTTCGTCGTGCCGGATCAGCGGTTCCAGCACGCCGCGTCCCATCTCATCGATCAGCAGCGGATCCTCCACCATGGCAAGGAGCCGCTCGCTTCCCATCTTATCGAACCAGACGACATCCTGTTTCGTCTGCATGGCCATCCGGACCGCGGCCTTCGCCCGGCGCCAGGCCAGATGCAGGTTGGAGACATCCCGGATGGCGCTTCCCACGCCCACATACACCTTTTTGCCCTGCATGCGCAGCTCCGACCGCCGGATGAAGCGGCGGAGCACGTCTTTGATGTGGGACTGGGGGACCGCATTCGTTACGGTGACAAAGCAGGAATCATAATAGAAAAAGCAGGCGTTGTGGCTGATGTTCTCCAGGTAGATCTGCAGCTGGAAGCTGATCCTGCGCCGCTCGACGGTATCCATCGTGTCCAGGTCGCCGGTATCGATCAGGAAGACCTGGAAGACGCCGTCGACGTCGAAATAGGGCAGGAGGGCGCGCCGGCTCTCCTCCGCCAGCTCCGGATGGCTGATCGCCCGGATCATGGCCTCGCTGATCTGGTCGTCCGTCATGCCCTGCAGCAGGACGCGGATGTTCAGATCCTTGATCATGTCAAAGAGAAGAACGTCCCAGGGCACCGTGAGCAGCGGGAAGTCGTTCTCGTCGCAGTAGTCTTTGAGCTCCTTTCCGATCTCGTGGATGTACATACCGGTGTTGATGATGAGGCCGGAGGCGCCGAGGGAGATGAGCTTCCTGACCAGCTCCAGCTGGCGCGCCTTCTCCTGAAAGCCGAGTCCCGTCGTCACGGCAAGATCCTTTCCTTTGAAATTCCGCAGGATGGTCATATCCTCGATCAGCAGGATCCAGCTGATGGAATTGGACCAGCCGTCTGCGCCGGCCACCAGTTTGAGCTTATATTTTTCCCCCGTCTCGGTGAGCATATCCTCGATCGTAAATCCCATAGTTCCCTCCGGTTTCGCCTTTGTGCTGTCAGCACATATTTTTACCTGAATTTTAGGCCATGCGCCTCTGGAATTCAGGTACAGGTGCGTTAGAATATAGTCAGAAAGTACGAAATGTTCCGACAGGATTAACATAGCAGGAGGTGGATAACATGTCAACGATGCCTTTCGATTCTTACGCAGCCGGTTACAGCACTGAGGTAGAGCCTGCATGGGCCAGAGCAGAACGCCTGGAGTATTGCGAGCAGACAGCCAGGAAGCATACCGCGGGAAGTCTCTTCGCTTCTCTGCGCCACATGATCGCCTGCTTCTTCCTTTGATCGGAAGAGTGCAATAAAATTAAGGAAATTGCCGCGGGAAGCGGCATCTGCCTTTCGAGGGGCGGGACAGTCAGGGAGCTGTCCCGCCTTTTTTAACGCAAACTTAACGGGCCGGCATGGTATAATATGGGCTATTATGGAAAATCTGTGGAAAAAACTGGTCCGCTATCTTCCGCTGTCCCTGAAGGGATGGCTTGTTTATGCTGTCTGCATGTTTTCCGCCTCGGCGCTGTGCGTCATGCTCCAGCAGATCAGCACATCGGACGTGCACGTTCCCATCATCTTTGTGCTGGTCGTGCTGATCGTCTCCCTGCTGACCGACGGATATTTTTACGGGATCCTCGCCGCGCTGACCAGCGTGATCGGGGTGAATTATGCCTTTACAGAACCGTATATGCAGCTGGACTTCTCGCCCTACGGCTATCCGCTTACCTTCATGACCATGCTGGCGGTGGGCGTCGCCGTCTCGGCCCTCATGGCGCGGGCAAAAAAGAATGAGCAGATCCGCCTGGAATCAGAAAAAGAGAAAATGCGGGCAGACCTGCTCCGCGGCATGTCTCATGACCTGCGCACGCCGCTGACCGGAATCAGCGGATCGATCAGCGCGGTACTCGAGAACGATCTTGATCCCGCCCAGCGCAGGGAGCTTCTGGAGAGCGCCCGCAGCGATGCGGACTGGCTGTGCAGAATGGTGGAAAACCTGCTTTCCGTGACCAGGATCACGGACGATTCCGCCGGCATGCTGCACACGCAGCCCGAGGTGGTGGAAGAAGTGGTCGGCTCGGCGGTTCTGGCTTTTCAGAAACGCTGCCCGGAGATCGGGATAGATGTCAGTGTTCCGGAGAAGGTGCTGATCGCCCGGATGGATCCGGTGCTGATCCAGCAGGTGCTGCAGAATCTCCTGGACAACGCTGTTCTGCATGGCGGCGGGACGACGCAGATATGGGTGAGCATCCGGGAGGAAGAGGGCGAAGCCTGCATCGAGGTGCGGGATAACGGCTGTGGAATCGAGAAGAAAAAGATGGAACACCTGTTTGACGGAGCTGCGGGTGAAGAAATGTTTTCGGATAAAAGGCGCAGCATGGGCGTGGGACTGATGGTCTGCCGCACCATCGTGCGGGCGCACGGCGGCCGGATCACGGCCCGGAACCGGAAAGAAGGGGGCGCCGAGTTTATGTTTACTCTGCCGCTGGAGGAGGCTGCTGATGACGATACGTGACAGAATTCTGGTAGTCGAGGATGAAAAGAGCATCTCTTCATTCATCCGGGCCATCCTGAGCACCAACGGCTATGAGGTGCTTCTGGCATCCTCCGGGGAAATGGCCATTTCCATGATCAGCTCCCATTGCCCGGATCTGGTGATCCTGGATCTGGGCCTGCCGGACATAGACGGGGAGACGATCATCCGCTCAGTGCGTGCCTGGACACAGATGCCGATCATCGTGGTATCTGCCCGCGACCAGGAGCGGGATAAGGTAAGCGCGCTGGAGCTGGGCGCGGATGACTATATGACCAAGCCCTTCGGCGGCGCGGAGCTGCTGGCCAGGGTGCGGGTGGCGATACGCCATATGAGAAGCACAGGTACAGGCAAAAGCCATGACGGACGCCTCAACATCGGTGAGCTGACGATCGATTATGAGAACCATCAGGTACTGGTGGGCGGCCGGAACGCCGGCCTTACCCATAACGAGTACCGGATCGTTGCGCTGCTGGGGAAACATGCGGGGAAAGTCCTGACCCATGATTATATCATGAGAGAACTCTGGGGGCCGGCCGCCGGCAGCAGCAACCAGATCCTCCGCGTCAACATGGCGAATATCCGGCGAAAAATAGAAAAAAATCCCGCCTCTCCGCGGTATATCCTGACCGAGATCGGCGTCGGATACCGCATCATCGAGGCGGAATGACAGACAGGTATCTATTTTAAAGGGGAAGTTTATCTTTGACCGCGGCGCGGAGCGCGTCCGGATCGTCCACGGCGTACATCACGAAGCGAAGGCAATGGTTCGGATCATCCGAAGAGGCAGGCCCTACCACACAGATCTCACGCCATTTTGTGGGTTTCGCCCGCATGGCTTCTTTACCGCAGACCAGGGAAATATGTCCGTCGGCGTCTTCCGCCATTTTCGCTTCTTTTACAGCGGAGTAATTCACGGAAATAAAATGATCCTGGTAGCTGATGAGCCGGCTGGTGGTGGCGAAGTAGTACATGTTGTGCAGCTTGGATGCGTCTGAAATGGCATTGCCGAACGGAATGACAAACAGGAGCAGCACAATGAGGATCAGGACAAGGTGCGAAGAGCTGCTCTGTTTTGTGCCGAAATACAGACCCGCCCATGTGGCGAGAGCGGCGATCAGCGGGGTAAGCGCCTTCAGGACAAGGCTCCGTTTGTGGGTTTCATCTGCCAGTTTGAACGCTTCCGCCTTTCCTGACCAGAGGATTTCTTCGCCGGGGCGAAGTTCAGATTTGATTTTCTCTTCCATAGAGACTCCTTCCCGCCCATGTTCGGGCTTTTCCTCTGGCAGAGTATCACGCGGCAGGATTAAAAACGCGTCAAGATAAAGGCGAAATGCGTTAAGAAATATTAACAATATTAAAACTGAAAATCATTCTCAAATCATTGACTTCCTTCTGCTCAGGCGCTATAATCTGTCACAAGTTTGAAGCGGAGGACAGACAGTAATGAAAAAAAGCAGATATTTTGCCGCTGCCTTTGCGGCAGCAGCTCTTTGCATCCTTGCCCCGGCAGCAGGAACAGAGGCCGGGGAGACGGACGGCATCAGCATCGTGACCACGATCTATCCCGAATATGACTGGGTGATGAACATTCTCGGCGAAAATCCCGGCGGGGTGCAGGTGACCGCGCTGATGGACAGCGGGGTCGATCTGCACAGCTATCAGCCTACAGCAAAGGATATTCTGACGATCTCGACCTGCGATCTTTTTGTATACGTCGGCGGAGAATCGGACAGCTGGGTAGACGGCGCCCTGGAAGAAGCCGTAAATAAGGACATGGTCGTGGTAAGCCTGCTGGATACGCTGGGGGACAGCGCCCGGGAGGAGGAGATCGTAGAAGGCATGCAGGAGGAAGAGCATGACCACGATCACGGGGACGACCATGAGGATGAGCATGAAGACGAGCATGTGTGGCTTTCCCTGCGCAGCGCGTCCGTACTGACCCAGGCACTCGCGGAGGCGGTCGCCGGGCTTGATCCGGAAAATGCTGATCTTTACAGGAGCAACGCGGCGGCCTATACGGAAAAGCTGGCGGCGCTGGATGAAGAGTATGCGGCAGCGGTGGAGGCAGCGCCCGTAAAGACCCTGCTGTTCGGCGACCGGTTCCCGTTCCGCTATCTCGTGGACGATTACGGGATCGACTACTACGCCGCCTTTGCCGGATGCTCGGCGGAGACAGAGGCCAGCTTTGAGACGATCACCTTCCTGGCCGGCAAGGTGGATGAGCTTTCCCTTTCCGCCATCATGACGATCGACGGCTCCGACCAGCGGATCGCGCAGACGATCGCGGGAGCGGCAAAAGCAAAAGACCTGAAGATCCTCACCCTCGATTCGATGCAGTCCGCATCGTCGGCTGCCGCCGAAGAGGGGATGACCTATCTGTCCGTGATGGAAGAGAACCTCGCTGTGCTGAAAGAGGCATTGCAGTAAGAGAGTATCTGGCAAATAAGAGAATACCGGCATTCGGGCTTACGGCATGACAGAGGATGTGCATGCCGGAAGCCCTTTTTGTTTCCCTTGCGGGGAAAATAGTGTAGAATATAAAGTGGCGTTGTGTCTGCACAGATACTCTTCGGCTTATTCGCGCGGCGGGAGGTGAGGGCTACGGGTACCCCTGACATCATTTTTCATGTGGACGTGAATTCTGCCTTTCTGTCCTGGACCGCCGTCCAGAGGCTGAAGGATGACCCGACCTCCACGGACCTGCGGACCATTCCGTCTATTGTCGGCGGTGACCGGGAGACCAGGCACGGGATCGTGACGGCAAAGTCTATCCCGGCGGCAAGGCTTGGCATCAGGACAGCCGACCCGGTGGCCCAGGCGCTGAAGAAGTGTCCGGACCTGGTGATCGTGCCGTCGGATTTTGCCCTTTACCGCAGATCCTCGGCGGCCTTCATTGCTATCCTGAAAAAGTATTCGGACCTGGTGGAGCAGGCTTCCATCGATGAGGCCTACATGGATGTCTCCGGGACGGATGACCCGGTCGGCCTTGCGGGGCGGATCCGCGATGAAGTGCGCGAAACTTTGGGGTTTACCGTCAATGTCGGGATATCCACCAACAAGCTTCTCGCCAAGATGGCGAGTGACTTTACGAAACCGGATAAGACCCACACCCTGTTCCCGGAGGAGATCCCGGAGAAGATGTGGCCCCTGCCCATCGGCAGCCTGTACGGCTGCGGCAGCCATACGGCGGCCCGCCTGATCTCTGTGGGGATCCATACCATCGGGGACGCGGCCGCTCTTCCGCAGGAGTATCTGCAGTCTGTGCTGGGGGACAAGAGCGGGCGGTACATCTGGCGCAGCGCGAACGGCATCAGCCACAGCCAGGTCACGACGGTGCGGGAGGAAGCCAAGAGCTGCTCCAATGAGATCACGACGCCCTTCGATATCACGGAAGACAATTACGCAAAGGAAATGCCCCCTCTTCTGGACGCGCTTTCCGAGAAGGTCTCGGGGCGCCTGATCAAAAAGGGGCTGTATGCGAAGACGGTCGGCGTGATGATCAAGACCAGCGATTTTAAGCGCCGGTCCATGCAGGTCAAGCGGGAAGACTCCCTGCAGTCGGCGGACATCATCCGCAGGATCGCGGGGGAGCTGGCGGACAAGCTGATGCTGGGCGAAAAGGGCGTTTTCGCGGAGGGCCTTGGCGTGCGCCTGGTGGGGATCAGCACCGCGGACCTTGACCACGGGGAATACCGGCAGATGAGTCTTGCAGATCTGCTGGCCGGTGCGGAAGATGCTGTGCCGGAGACGGCACCGCCCAGAGCGGAGACAGCAGAGCCGGAGACGGCACCGCCCAGAGGGGAGACAGCTGCCCCCGAAACGGAACAGACTCCCGCGCAGAGCGAGACCCCGGCCCGGGATAAGCAGCTGGAAAAACAAAGAGAGAGACAGGCGCGCCTTCAGCAGATGGAACAGAAGATCCACGGCAGGTTCGGGGATGCGTCCATCCGCAGAGGCAGTCTGATCAATACCGGCCCCCTTCCGCAGGGGCAGCCGGATAAAGAAAAACAACAGGAGGATGAAAATGGCGGGAAAAGTTGAATCAAGCGCTTTCCTTGCGCAGAAGAAACCGGTCTTCCGGGAACTGCTCGGGGAGCTGCTTTCGCGGTATGCGTACGCCTCGATTCTGGCGACGGACGTGGAGGCGAAGAATTACGCGGTGAGCCGGGCGGGCATCCGGATCGCGGAGGACCGCACCTTTGGAAAGAGAGGGTTTACCGCCCGCGTGTTCTACGGGGACGGTTACCTGGAATACAGCGGCAGCGACCTGACGAAAGAGGATATCCCCGGCGTTCTGCAGCACTTCGCGCAGGAACTGGAGAAGCAGTCGGACAAGTATACGGTCTATGCGACGCCGGAGGCGGCCGATGAAGAGGCTTCCTTCATTGCCTCGACGGAGTATGAGACGGATCCGCGCGTCCTCGGGGACGAGGCGATCGTGGAGAAGCTGTCCGCGGTGCGGGAAAAGACGCTCTCGGAGCAGGAGGGCCTTCTGGAATGCCAGACCAGATACCAGTTCCAGGTCTATCATAAGCTGTTTCTTTCCCGCAGCAGGGATCTTGAGCAGAATGTGATGCACGGCAGCTGCGCCGTGGTCTGCCTTGCCCGCAGAGGCGAGGAGATCAAGGACGGCTACCATTCCGATTCCGTGCTCGGCGGCGCGGAGCTGCTGGATCATCTCGCCCTGTGCGCCAGGGAGGCCATGGAGGCGGCGAAGGCGTCTCTTGCGGCCGAGCCGCTGGTGCCCGGGGAATACGACTGCATCTGCACCCCGCCCGTTACGGGCATGATCGTGCACGAGGCCTTCGGCCACGGCGTGGAGATGGATATGTTCGTCAAGGACAGGGCGCAGGCCAGGTCCTTTATGGGTAAGCAGGTGGCTTCCGAACTGGTCACGATGAAGGACGGAGCGGCCACCGACTATCAGGATGTCGCGTCCTACTTCTTTGATGACGAGGGAAATCTGGCCTCGGATACCGTGGTCATCGACAAGGGCATCCTTGTCTCGGGCATCAGCGACGGCCTGTCGGCCGCCCGCCTCGGGACCAGGCCGACCGGAAACGGGCGCAGGGAGTCCGTGGACCACAAGGCCTACACGAGAATGACCAACACCTTCTTCCTGGCAGGGACCAGCAAGCCTGAGGAGATGATCGCCGGCGTGGAGAACGGCCTTCTGCTCGACTGCCCCTCCAGCGGCATGGAAGACCCGAAGAACTGGGGCATCCAGTGCATGGTATCCTTCGGCCGGGAGATCCGGGACGGAAAGCTGACGGGCAGGGTCTTCGGCCCCATCGTCCTGACCGGATATGTGCCGGATCTGCTGAAATCCATCAGCATGGTATCCGACACGGTGGAGCATAACGGCGCCGGCGCCTGCGGCAAGGGATGGAAAGAATGGGTCAAGGTCTCCGACGGCGGCCCCTGGATCAGGGCGCGCATTCGTCTGGGCTGAAGCAGGAGGATAACATGGAACAGATTGAACAGATGATCAGCATACTGAAAAAGAGCGGCCTTGACGCCTGGCGTCTGACCTCGACGCGCACCCGGGCCGCGGAACTGTATTTTATTAAAGACAAGCTGGATATGCCCCGTTTCCGGGATATGTCCGAGCTCTGCGCGGAGGTCTTCCGGGATTTTGAGGAGGACGGGAAAAAGTACCGCGGATCGACGCGGATCTTCATCGAGCCCGGGATGACCCCGGAGGAGATCGAAAAGAAGATCAGGGACGCGGCCTACGCGGCCTCCTTTGTCAAAAACCCCTGGTACCCGCTTCCGGAAAAGACGGTGAGCGAGCGGGTGGCTTCAGACTCGGACCTGGCGAAGATGACCCTGCAGGAAGCGGCCTCGGCAGCGGCGGATACGCTGCTTGAAGCATCGGGCGATGAGACGGCCTTTATCAATTCCGCCGAGATCTTCGTGCGCAGGCTGGATGTGCGGATCCTCGATTCCGAGGGGACGGACGTGGCCTACGGCCTTGACCGGCTGAGCGGCGAATTCGTTGCCCAGTGCACTTCCCCCGCGGATGTGGAACAGTTCCGGCAGTTCTCCTTTGCCCGCGCCGACATGGCGGCCCTGAAGGCAAAGCTTGAGGAAGGCATCCGGGACGCGTGGCTGCGCGCCCAGGCCAAGGAGGCGCCCAAGGCCGGAAAATACGATATTATCCTGACCGGTGAAAACGTGCGCACGCTCCTGGAATTCTACGAGCAGCGCTCCGCCTCCGCGATGATCTACCCGCAGTACTCCGACTGGAAGGCGGGCGACGCGGTGCAGGGGGATGTGACGGACGGGGAGAAGCTCAACATCGCCCTGATGCCGACCAGGCCCTTCAGCGATGAGGGAATCCCGATGTGGCCCCGTCCCCTGATGGAGGAGGGAACGCTCCTCACCATCCACGGCGGCGCAAGGTTCGCCTCCTACCTGGAGATCGAGCCCACCGGAGAATATGAAAAGCTTGCCCTGGACTGCGGCACGAAGCCCCTTGCCGACCTTCGCCGTCCGGGTACGCTGGAGGCGGTCAGCTTTTCGGATTTCCAGATGGATCCGATGGACGGCCATTTCGGCGGCGAGCTGCGGCTCGGCCTGCTCCGGGGAGAGCACGGGAAGATGACGGCCCTGTCCGGCGGATCGATCAATGGCAGTATCCTCGCTTCCCAGGGAAGACTCATTTTCTCCCGGGAGCGCTGCGAGGACAGCACCTACGAGGGCCCGCTGGCGGTCCTGATCCCGGACGTAACAGTGGCCGGTGAATGATGTAAAGCCGGATCGGAATGCGAAGAGGAGAGAACAGTCATGGTTTACGATACGATACTGGAGGCAGTCGGCAATACGCCCCTTCTGCGGCTCAACCACATGACCAGACCGGGAAGCGCGCAGATCCTGGTGAAATTTGAAGGACTCAATGTCGGCGGGTCGATCAAGACCCGCACGGCGCTCAATATGATCGAGGCGGCGGAGCGGGAAGGCCTTCTGCGCCCCGACTCTGTCATCGTCGAGCCCACCAGCGGCAACCAGGGGATCGGACTTGCCCTGATCGGCGCCGTGAAGGGATACCAGACCATCATTATCATGCCGGATTCGGTCAGCGAAGAGCGGCGCAAGCTGGTCCGCCATTACGGGGCGCAGGTCCTGACGGTCCATGACGACGGCGATATCGGAAAGGCCATCCAGGGCTGCGTGGATCTTGCCTTTGCCCTGCAGCAGAAGAACCCGAAGGTCTACATCCCGCAGCAGTTTGAGAACCCCCACAATGTGGAGGCCCAGTATCAGTCGACGGCCCGGGAGATCCTGGACCAGGCCGGCTGCGTGATCGACGGCTTCTGTTCCGGAATCGGCACCGGCGGCACGATCACAGGCATCGGCAGAGCCCTGATGGAGGCGAATCCGCGCATCGAGATCTGGGCGGCGGAGCCGGAGCACGCGGCTATTCTCTCCGGCGGCAGCGTCGGCACCCATCTGCAGATGGGCATCGGGGACGGGCTTATCCCGCCCATCCTGAACCGCCAGATCTACAGCCACATCCACATCGTGACGGATCAGGACGCCATCCAGACCGCGAAGAACCTTGCCTGCCGGGAAGGGATCATGTGCGGGATCTCCAGCGGAACCAACGTGGCCGCGGCCATCCACCTGGCGGAAAAGCTCGGGGAAGGGAAAACTGTGGTGACCATTCTGCCCGACACGGCGGAGCGGTATTTCTCGACGCCGCTCTTCCAGGGCGAGTAAGAGAAGGGAGATCGCTATGGTTTCGCTGCTTCTTGCGGTCATCTACCTCTCGTTTATTTCACTCGGCCTGCCGGATTCGCTGCTCGGATCCGCCTGGCCGGTCATCTATCCGCAGATCGGCGTGCCGATCTCCTGGTCGGGGATCATCTCCCTGATCATTTCCGCCGGGACCGTCATCTCCAGCCTGCAGAGCGACCGCCTGACCAGGCGGCTTGGCGCGGGGAGGGTGACGGCAGCCAGCGTCGGCATGACGGCGGCTGCGCTGCTCGGGTTCTCCTTTTCCCGGTCGTTTCCGGCACTCTGCTTCTGGGCGGTGCCTTACGGGTTCGGCGCCGGCAGCGTGGACGCGGCCCTGAACAATTATGTGGCTCTGCATTTCGCCAGCCGGCACATGAGCTGGCTGCACTGCATGTGGGGAATCGGCGCTTCGACGGGGCCGTATATCATGAGCCGGGCGATCACCCGCTACGGCTCCTGGAACATGGGCTACCGCATCGTCGGCATTCTGCAGATCGCGCTGACAGCCTGCATCATCTTCAGCCTGCCGCTGTGGAAGGGCAGCGCAGGGGCTTCTGCGGAAGAGGGCGCGGGAACCGGCGGGCCGATGCCGCTCAAAGACGTCGTGCGGCTGAAGGGCGCAAAGGCGATCATGACCGCGTTTTTCTGCTACTGCGCAGTGGAATCGACGGTCGGCCTGTGGGCCAGCAGCTATCTTGTCGTGTACAGGAGCGTGCCGGAGGTGACGGCAGCCGGCTTTGCCAGCATGTTCTTTATCGGAATCACGGCGGGCAGGGCGGCAAACGGATTTCTGACCATGCGGTTCAGCGACCGGCAGCTGATCCGGGCGGGACAGACCCTCGTTGGGCTGGGGGCGCTGCTTGTCCTTATTCCGGCGGGGCAGACACTGGCGCTGGCCGGCCTTGTTGTCATGGGAATCGGCTGCGCGCCGATCTATCCCTGCATCATCCACTCGACGCCGGCACTTTTCGGGGAAGAGAACTCCCAGGCCATGGTGGGCGTGCAGATGGCGAGCGCCTATGTGGGCACATGCCTGATGCCGCCGCTGTTCGGTTTCCTGGCGAAAAGTATCTCCTTCGGGCTCTTCCCGTTCTATGTCCTGATCCTGCTTGCGCTCATGGCCGTCACCTATACCTTTGCGGCCGCCGCGCAGGAGGGCAGGACTGCGGGAAACAGACGGTAAAAACACGGTAAAATCAGGGAAAAGTGCGCCCTGCAGGAAGACAGGAACGGGGCCTGTATGGTATAGTAAAAGAAAAAGAAAAGGGGGGTTTTGGACCGGATGGGACCGCAGCTGATCGTGATGCTGACACACAATGACATGACCGTTCCGGACGCGGAACAGATCTTCGAAGAGTGCCGGGGTACGCGGGCCGCCTGGTTCGGATTTAAGGAGAAGCCCCTGCCCCGGGAAGACATGGCGCGCCTCTGCGCGCGGATGAAGGCCTGCGGGAAAAAGACCGCCCTGGAGGTCGTCGCCTACACGGAGGCGGAGGGCCTCGCCGGCGCGCGCCTTGCGGCCGAGTGCGGGTTTGACCTGCTGATGGGCACCATGTTTTTCGAAAAGATCGCAGGCTTTTGCCGGGAGGCGAACCTTGCCTACTTCCCCTTTGTCGGGAAGGTGACCGGCCGTCCCTCCGTGCTGGAGGGCGGAATCGACGGGATGGTGCAGGAGGCGCGCGGCTGCCTGGCACGCGGCGCCGCCGGTATCGACCTTCTCGGTTACCGCTACACGGGGGACGCAGACTTGCTGATCAGAAGGATGGCGGCGGAGGCGGGCGGCCCGGTCTGCATTGCCGGGAGCGTCAACAGCCTTGAGCGGCTTTCCCTGATCAGGGAGGCCGGCGCACAGTTTTTTACCATCGGGAGCGCGTTCTTTGCGGGATGCTTCGGCGGCAGCGTCGCGGAGCAGATCGATAAAGTGTGCGCGTTCATGGAAGACGGGAAAATGGAGGGCCGCGCATGATCAGAGACTATTTCCCGCGGGCATACGCCGCGAGCGTGTTCGCGATCGACTATCAGAAGCTGGCTGACGAGGGCTTCCGCGGCGTCATTTTTGACATCGACAACACCCTCGTGCATCACGGGGAGGGGTCCACGCCCCGGGTGGACGCGCTGTTCGCCCGCCTGCATAAGATCGGCCTGAAGACCTGCCTGCTTTCCAACAATGATGAGGAGAGGGTGCAGCGCTTCATCCCGAACATCGATACGGACTATATCTGCGACGCCGGAAAGCCGGACCCCGCAGGATATCTGCGGGCTGCGGAGATGATGGGCACAAAGCCCTGGGAGACGCTGGTCGTGGGTGATCAGCTCTTCACGGACGTCCTCGGCGCGAACCGGGCCGGGATGCCCGCCGTCCTCGTAAAATTCATCCGGCTCCCGGGGGAAAAGTGGATCGGCTGGCACCGGTACATGGAGTACGGCATCCTGATCTGGTGGCGCCTTTGCGGCGCGGATAAAAAGGGACTGCACGTGACCGCACCGGAGAATGCGGAAAAGAGCGCGGAAAAGAGCGGTGGGAAAGCCCCGCGCAAGCGGAAGCTGTTCTGCGAGATCAGCCCCACCACCTATAAGATCTCCGTGGAGAAGAACATCTGGCAGCGCCGGATAAAGGATCTTATCCGGAAGGTGCCCTTCGCCGGAAATAAGAGCAGCGAACCGCTGCCCAACCTGGTCTGGGAAAAGACCTCCGGGCTGATCAAGAGGGGCCCGGGGATCGATCCCGTCCTGCAGGAGAACAAGGCCGTGAACATCCGGCTTGCCGCCGAAAAACTGGACG
>CAMOKZ010000038.1 GCA_946618155.1 uncultured Lachnospiraceae bacterium
GCAGGGCGTCCTGATGAACTACCTCGAGAAGAAGATGGAGCTGAGCAAGTTCTAAGGAAACACAGTTTCCTTAGAGCCTCCGGCGGATCGCAGTGCTGCGCAGCGGAAAAGGGCAGGCCAAACGGCCTGCCCTTTTTGATTCAAGTTTGAGGGGAACGTCCCGCTAATTCATCTGCGAAAAAAGCCGGGACGTATCCCCGGAGCTGAGCGTAAAGGAACGCCGGCACTTATGGCGCGTCCTTTGCGCCATTACGTGCCGCTGCGTTCCGATTCGAGCGAAAGCGACTCAGCGAGGGGAACGTCCCGGTTACACAATTACTTAATGATCAGGTTCCTATCCCCGTTGTCGGAGTTCAGAATAACCGCAATGATCAGGATAATACCAAGAATAATATTCTGCCACAGCGGGTTAACGCTCAGGATGTTCAGACCGGAGGTAACCGCCGTGATGGTAATAACGCCGCAGAGTGTACGGGTCACAGAACCGAAGCCGCCTGCCATCGCCGTGCCGCCCAGAGCGACAGCCGCCAGAGAGGACAGCTGCAGCGTGGAACCGACCGTCGGGTTGGCTGCTCTCAGCTTGTAGGCGTACATGATGCCCGCGATACCGCAGCAGAGACCGCTGACGGCGAAGGCCGCGATCTGCGCGGAGTCAATGTTGACGCCGGCGACTCTGGCTGCCTGCGCATTCGCGCCGACAGAGTAGATCGCGCGGCCGTTCTTCGTGAACTGCTGGAAAACGTACAGTGCCGCAAGACCGATCAGGGAAAGCCAGAAGGTAAGCGGCAGACCAAGCACAGACGCTGTCATCCATTCCGTGATGTTTCTCATGTCCATGGGAACGATGACGGAGCCGTTCGGGCAGAGCGTCAGCGCAATGTAGTTCCAGAAGTTCTGCGTGCAGAGCGTAACGATGAAGGACGGCAGTTTCAGCTTGGTGGTGATGATGCCGTTCAGTGCGCCCATGCACAGGCCGGCCAGGGCGACCAGCGGGATGATCCAGTTTCCGACAGCCGGAAGATACAGGCCGGTCAGAACGCAGGTCGCGGAGACCATGTAACCGGCACCGAGGTCAATACCGCCGGTGAAGATGACGAAGGTCAGGCCGCATGCCATGATCAGCCTCGGCGCGATTTCCTCGCACATGTTCCGGAGCTGATACGGGGTGATGAAGTTCGGCTGCAGAATCGTGAAGATCGCAAACACGATCACGATACTGAGCAGATACATATACTTGCTGATAAACTGAAGAGAAAATTTACCTTTTTCTGCTGCCATGATAACCTCCCGCCATTACATCATTGTCTGGACAATGTCCATCTGCGTCGGCTTGCTCCCGACAGGGCAGTCGAACTCGGCGGTAACGAGACCATCCTTCAGCACGATGATGCGGCTGGAAAGGCCGATGCACTCATCCAGCGTATCACCGATGACGATGATGGAATTGCCTGCCTCTGTCATTTCACGGATCAGGGTGTAGATCTCCTCCTTGGAGCCCACATCCACGCCACGGGTCGGATGGTTCAGAATCAGGACCGGGCAGTTGCTCTCCAGGGCGCGCGCGAAGATGACCTTCTGCGCATTACCGCCGGACAGCTGATTGATGTGCTGCTTGATGCCGACGCACTTGACACCGGCCTTCTTCACCCACTCATTCGCGATCCTCTCGGTCTTTTTGCCGGAAAGGATAAAGCCGTCCTGCAGGGCTTCCATGTGGGAGATGACGATATTGTTCTCAATGGAAAGAATACCGATCATACCCTCGTCGCGGCGCTCCTTCGGAACGGAAAGAATGCCAGCGTGTCTTGCCTGGAAGGGATTTTTGAATTTTCTCTCCTTGCCGCCGATGATCACCTTGCCCGCGGTGGGCTCGAGATCACCGATCAGGACAGCACAGACGTCCTCCTTGCCGGAGCCTTCCACGCCGCACAGGCCGAGGACTTCGCCCTTATGCAGATCAAAGGAAACATGGTTGAATGCGCCGAAGACGCTCAGATCCTGCACCTGCATCACGACTTCGTCCGTCGCGACGGTCTGTCTGTTCTCGATGTAGAACTCGCCGGTAGCCACACGGCCGACCATGCGCTCGTACAGAATGTTCGTATCCGCGCCCTCGGTCGGGAACACACCGGTCTCCTCGCCATCCTTGAATACGTAGATGCGGTCCGTGATCTCCAGGACCTCGTCCAGTCTGTGGGAGATGAAGATGATGGCGTTGCCGGCCTCTTTCATCTTCCTTACCTGCTCGAACAGGGCCTTGATCTCGTCGTCGGAAAGGACCGTGGTCGGCTCATCCAGAAGGATGATCGCGTGGCCGTTCGCCGTTTCCGTCACAACATCAAGAACCTTTGCGATCTCGACCATCTGCCTCATGGCAAAGTCGATGTCGCGGACCTTCTTCGTCACATCGAGGTCGATGCCGATGCGGTCCAGGGCCTTTTTCGCATCCGCGTTCATCTTTGCCCAGTTGACAAAGCCGAGCGTGGAATACTTTTTCTCACGGCCCAGATAAATGTTCTGGGAGATCGTCAGGTTGGCGACCAGGGACTGCTCCTGGAACACCATGCCGATACCGTGCTTGTTCGCCTCTAAGATAGAGTTAACGGAGTACGGCTGTCCCATCAGCTCCATGGATCCCATGGAAGGTTTGGTCACGCCCGCGATCAGTTTCATCAGTGTGGATTTTCCTGCGCCGTTCTCGCCGATCAGGCCGATGACCTCGCCGCTGTAGATTTCCATGTCGATGTCACGGAGAACGGTATTCATTCCGTAGGTCTTGCCTACGCCATTCGCTTTAAATAACAGTTGTCCTGCCATATTCTCCTCCCATCTTACTTGGAAATCGTCTTGCGCGTGCGCTCGATGGTGAGCGTAACGGCGACGATGATGATGATACCCTGGATAACGCCGCGAAGATAGGTGTCAACACCCATCAGAGTCAGCCAGTTGGTCAGCTCCGTGTAGACCAGGACACCGACGAACGCGCTGAGCGCGCCGCCCTTGCCGCCGTACAGGGAACCGCCGCCGAGGACGATAGACGTAACAACAGGGAACATCTGGTTGAGGCCGATACTGGACTGACCCAGCTTCAGGCGGATGCACATCAGAACGCCGGCAGCACTGGCCATCAGCGCGGAAAGAGCAAACACCTTGATCTTCGTCGCAGTGACGTTAATGCCGGTCGATGCGGCGGCGGTCTCATTGTCGCCGATCGCGTAAACAGCGCGTCCGAACGCCGTGAAGTTCAGAATGATCGCACCGATCGCAAAGATACCGAAGGACATCAGCGTCAGGTACGGGATGCCGAGGATACGACCCTGGGAGATCGTCGCGAAGGCAGGTTCCGTGACCGCGATCGGGGTGGAATTGTAGACCAGAACGGCAACGCCCGTCATGACCTGGCCTACTGCATAAGTAGTAATGAACGATGCAATTCTGCCCTTGGTGTGGATAAAGCCGGTGATGGCACCCACACAGGTACAGATCACAAGAACAAGAATAATACCGAAAATACCAAAGTTATTGCTGTTCGTACGGTTCTGTACCAGAAACGCCGTGAAAGAGCCGGCAAAGCCCATGACGCCCTCGATGGAAAGATCGATACTTCCGAGCAGGAGGACAAACATCAGGCTGACGGAGATCACAAGCGGAATGGACATCTGGTACAGAATGTTGACGAGGTTCCTTGCGCTGAAGAAGTTCTTCTGGGTAATTGCTCCGATCGCTGTCATGACGACCAGGAGAATGATCGGCATCATACGTCTGATACGGTCTTTTCTCGCATTATCCTTAACCTTCTCGGCAAACTGCTCGCCAACTGACAAGGTCTCCATGGACGCTTCCCACTTATTATTCATATTCAGTCCTCGCATAAACAGTAGTTCATATCCTAAATGTGGGCTTGCCGAAGGGCAAGCCCACATCCGTGGACCGTTATCTGATCAAGACAGGTCCTTATCCGATATTCTCTTTACGTGATCTTATTTGGACGGATCCTGATAATGATCAACCGTGAAGCCAAGATCGAAGTAGTCGTAACCCGGGTTGCCGTTTACGATCCAGCCTTCGTAGATCTCGTCAACGTTCTCAGCGGTAACCAGCTGGGTGCCCGCGAAGATCAGTCTCTCGTCATCCGGAATGGTGGTCGGGTCGAGCATGCCGCAGGCAGCCTGGATCGCGTAAGCAGCGCCGTAACCAGCGATGTTGTAAGCGTCGTTCAGGATGGTAGCGGTCATCGTGCCGGCCTGGATAGCTTCCAGAGCAGCCTTGGTGCCGTCGCAGCCAACGATCGGAAGGGAAACACCAGCGTTCGCCATAGCCTCGATTGCGCCGAGAGCCATCGCATCACCAGAGGTGTAGATACCCTTCAGATCCGGGTAGTTGACCAGCCAGGTCTCGGTAAGAGCCATAGCCTGTGCCTGATCCCAGGAAGCGGTCTGGCTGTCCACGACCTCAACGTCCGGATAGTCTTCCTTAGCAGCTTCGAAAGCAGCATGACGGTTGGTAGCGGAGTCATCACCAAGAAGACCGGTGATCTCAACGACCTGACCTTCGCCGCCGATGGCATCCATCAGAGCAGCAGCGGTCTTCGCGCCGTTGGCAAGGTCATCCAGCATCAGGGAAACGACGAAATGCGGATAATCCTTCGGGAACAGGCCTTCAGCTCTGTGAGCGAGGATGGTGACATAGTTGCCGGACTCTTCGCAGAGCTCAGCGATGCTGGCGGTGTTCGCCGTGGTAGCCGGGTCAACAACGAAGCAGGCCTTGTCGCCATACTGCGCGATGTAATCCTTCATGCCCTGAAGCTGCACGTTCGGGTCAGCATTGCAGGTAAGGACGTCGCAGGGTACGCCGTAAGCTTCGGCAGCCAGCTGCGCAGCAGCGGCTTCCTGTGCCCAGTACTCGTTGTCCAGAGAAAGGACGCAGATACCAAGATGATACTCGCCGATGTTCTCGGGCAGCTCGACCTCAGCAAAAGCCGTAGCGGAGAACGCCGCGACTGCCATTGCGCCGGCAGCCAGAAGTGCTAACAGTGATTTTTTCATGTTGCTCCTCCTTTAAAAGATGAAATGTGATGAAGAATGATTATCTACGACTGTGCACTGCACAGCAGTATTCGGTTTGTTCAGTGGAGCTTCTGGAAGATCGGCGTGCTCGCCATGTAGATCTCCCGGAACCGCTCCTGCATCTCCCGGTAGACGGGGATGTTCGCCGCGATCGGCTCTGTCGGCTCGGGGTTGAGCCTGACGATGGCGCCGCAGGCCTCATCGAGATCCTTGTAGATCCCGGCGCCGACCGCTGCCTGGATGGCCGCGCCCTGGCAGGCCTCCTCCTCTGTCGCCGTTGTGTAGACCGGCATCTCGAGGATGTCCGCCTGGATCTGCTTCCAGGTCTTTCCCTTTGCCGCGCCGCCCGAGGAGATGACCTTCTCCTTCGGTACGCCGTTCTCATCCATGATGCGCAGGCATTCACGGAGATTATAGACAACGCCTTCCATGGTCGCGCGCACCAGGTGTCCCTGCTCGTGCTTCATGGAGAGGCCGAAATACACGCCTTTCGCCTTCGGATCCAGGTAAGGTGTCCGCTCTCCGGCCAGGTACGGGATGAAAATGAGTCCCTCCGCGCCGGCGGGCGTAGCCGCCGCTTCCTCATCCAGCTCGGCGTAGGGTCTGGTGCTCTGCAGCATCTTCCCCCTCAGCCAGCCGAGGGTGCCGCCGCCGTTGAGCGTCCCGCCCTGGAAGAGCCAGCGTCCTTTCTGCGCATGACAGAAGGTCTGCACGCGCATGAGGCGGTCAAAATGCGGAACGGTGACCGCTGCCGCGATCTGGGAGGCGGTGCCGATGTTGCAGGCGATGATGCCCTCGCGGACGACCGCGTTGCCGACCAGCTGGGCCGCGGCGTCGCCGGAACCGTATACGACCTTCGTTCCCTTTGCGAGACCTGTCTGCTCCGCTCCCTGCGCGCTTACCTGTCCGGCAATGTCTGTGCAGGCGCGGGCCGGCGGGAAAATATCGGCCGGAATGCCGATCCGTTCAAGAAGTTCGGTGCACCAGCGGTGTTCCTTTACGGAAAATGCTCCCGTGGCGCTGCCGTCGGCATAGTCGGTGCCGATCTCGCCGGTCAGGCGGAAACGGATATAATCTTTGGGAAGCATACAATAGCGGATGCGGTCGAACACCTCAGGCTGGTTCTTTTTCAGCCAGAGGAGCGAGGCAAGCATCATGCCCGGTACCGTGCGGTTGAGCAGCTGGGTCTCCAGCAGTTCGCCTGCCATGGAGCGGATCTCCTCCGCCTCGGCGGCAGACCTCTGATCCATCCAGATGATGGCCGGGCAGACCGGCTCTTTGTGCTCATCGAGCGCGACCAGGCCGTGCATCTGTCCGGAAAAGCCGAAGCCCTCGATCTCATCCGGCGAGATGCCCGCTTTGGCGACTGCCTCGCGGATGGTCTTTGCGCCGGCCCTCCACCACTCTTCAGGGTCCTGCTCTACGAAAGAGATCTTCGGGGTGTGCAGCGCATAGCCCTCGTGGCTGACACCCAGCAGTTTTCCCTGCGCATCCATAACGACCGTTTTCACGCTCTGTGTGCCCAGATCCAGTGCAGCAAGATAGGTTCCCATACGCTTCCCCCGGAAAATATTCGTTCATTGGATTAAGTAATCCTTTAACATTCTATCCTGCTACATGTGATATTGTCAAATCGGTAAATTGCCTACAAATGGCCATGCAATTTTGTAAATCCTGACTAATCAGAGTTTATCCGCCTCAGAAAAACCATAAGTTAAGCCTATTTCCGAACGGAATCCCCTGTTTTTGCGAGGCTCCCGCTCTCCCCGTCCTTCTTGACACATTCGTTCACGCATACTAAAATTTAGGCAATCATGGCGTCAATTCGGCGAGTCATCTGTATTAATTCATTGGTTTAATTTAAAAGGTTGTGAGGCGGATTATGGATCGCGCGGCCCAGGGCTTCAATCAGTCTGACATCGTCAACAATAACCGGCTTGTCCTTCTGCAGCTGCTGTGCAGGCAGGGCGTCTGCCCCCGGGTAAAGCTTGCCCGGCAGGCAGGGCTGAAACAATCTACTGTCACGAACATCACCGCGGAATTTATCCGCTGGGGACTCGTGCAGGAGACCGGCTTCCTGACCGGCAGCAAGGGAAGGCGCTCCATCGGCATTTCTTTAAATAATGACGACTTCGGCATCCTCGCCGTCTGCCTCGCCCGGACCTGGTTCACCGTGACTGTTTTCAATCTTTCGGTGTCCCCGCTCGAACAGAGGAGATTTGAGATCCCCGGCGATCAGTCCGCGGAGGAGACCTTCTCCCTGCTGTGCACCGCTGCGGAGACCATCGTGAAAGATCACGCGCCGCGCAGAATCCTCGCCTGCGGCATGTCCGTGCCCGGTCCCTACAGTTTCATCAATAACCGCATCGCGCTGATGACCGGGACGACCGGCTGGGACGCCATCCCGCTGCGCAACGTGCTCCGGGAGCGCCTCGGCATTCCGGTCTTTACCGAACAGGACGCCAACTGCGGGGCGCTGGCCCAGTACTGGCTCAACCCCGATTTCTACAGTACCCTGCTGCTTGCCTATGTGGCAGTCGGACAGGGCGTGGGCGCCGGCATCATCGATTCCGGCCGCCTTATCCGCGGGGGTCTGGGCATGACCGGGGAGATCGGCCACTCCAGCATCAACTTTGAAGGGCCGCCCTGCACCTGCGGCAACCGCGGCTGCCTGGAGAACTACTGTTCCTCCACCGCCTTCACCCGCATGGTGAACGAGGCGCTGCAGCCTGCCGTTCCCTTAAGCTTTAACGACGCCGCCTCCCTGCTGCGCAGCGGCAACGAGACGGTCATGGCGCTGTTCCTTACCCTCTGTGACCGGCTCGGCGCAGGCATCGTCAACCTGATCAACACCTTTAATCCCAACGTCATCATTCTCGGCGACGAGCTCACCCATGTCATGCCGGACCTGATGCTCAGGCAGGTTCGGGAATATGTCAGTCTGCACTGCATCCCGGAGCTGAAAGAGAATACGCGGATCGAAAAGAGCCTGGTCGCGAAGGATTCCTTCGCCCACGGCGCCGCTCTGACCGCGCTGGGCGAGATCTTCTCTCACCTCACCGACTATTTCGCCCCGCCTGAAGAGGAAGAGAAAGAGGAGAGACTGTGAACCGAAACCGATCAACAGGGAGAACAGATCATGAGACTTGGAATTGAATCCTGGTTCAAATTTGAATCGCCGGAAGAAAAGAAGCGCAAACAGGAGGAATTCGAGGCAAAAGTCTATCCGCTCGGCCCCGTGTTCCAGAAAGAATGGGAGCTCTCCGTCCTGCACGACCTCTTCCCCCGCCAGCGCAGCGTCCGCGACGAGCACTTCCAGCTCCTCGTGCTGCGTGAGAGCATGATCGATTCCGTCAGCGCCCATCCGGACGACGCCATCGCCTACCGCAACGGCGCCATCCGCGCCTGGTTTGACCGCAAATCGCCAAACCCGCTGAATGCGCAGAAGAAGAAAACGCTGATCGCCATCGCGGTCTGCGAGAACGAAGCCCAGACGCCGGAGGATCTGCCCTCGGCGGAGAACATCCGCAATCTGATCGGGATGATTCCCTTCTGAAAAACAACTGACCAGATCGGCCTTTTATGGCGGAAGGATCCCCGCAAGCTCAAGAAAATTCGCTTGCCGGGGATGCCTTCCGCCTTTTTGAGTCCGCTTTCATTTCATTGACTGAAAGGCCTCGCAGTGACGGAAGGCATCCGAAGCAAACCATAGAAGCCGACTGAGCCTGTCAAGATGCCTGCGCGCGCGGAGCCGACCCACGCATCTATGGGAGGCGCAGCGCGTCGCAGATGGCATCGCAGACAGGTGAGGGCAGGCGAACTGGTTTGCGAGGAGCCTTCCGCCACAAGAGGCCCGTACAGAAAAAAGAGAGAGTATTCACACCATTCTGTGCAATACTCTCTCTTATTCTTTGCTTTTCGCTTTATGCCGTCATTTTACCGCCCCAGCGATATCGCATTGATCACGGCGCCCACGGCCCCGGATTCCGGCGCACCCGAGGAGCGCACCATCCGGAAGGACGCGCGCGGGTCCGGGATGCGCAGGTTCTCTCTGATCTTCTCCGTCAGCTGCGTAAGCGGGAAACCCTGCATGGCCGCGACGCCCCCGCCGAGGACGACGCAGACCGGATCCAGGATGGTCACTTCCGTGGCGATGGCGATCGCCGTCATGGTGATGAATTCCCGCACCTTCTCATGGTCAGCATGCACCGTAAAGATCTCCTCCACGGGGCAGCCGATCTCCCCGGCGATGGCGGCCAGCACCCTGCCGCTCGCCTTCAGTTCGATACAGCCCTTCTTGCCGCATCCGCAGTTCTCTTCGAGTCCCGCCACCGGGATGTGGCCGAGCTCGCAGGCCGAGCCCGTCGCGCCGCGGTAGGCTTTTCCGTCAATGCATATCGCGTTCCCGAGGCCGGTGCCGATATAGACCCCGGCGATGATTCCTTCCTTCGGCAGCCCGGCGTGCTCGATCTCATAGAGCAGCTCCGTGTTCGCGTCCCGCTCCATCTCCACCGGCAGGCCCACCCGGGCCTCCAGCATGGCTTTCAGCGGGATGCCGTCAAATCCGCGCAGGTTCGGGGAGCTGAAGCACATCGTGCGCTCCCTGTTCATCAGGGAAGCCAGCGAAAGGCACACGCAGCGGCAGTTTTCTTTTCCCAGACGCGCGAAGACAGGTTCCATCAGATCCGCCAGGTACGCGGCCTTGTCCTCTGCGTCCGAAAGTCCGGTGCTGCGCATTTTCTCAAAAGAGAGCACGCGCAGGGACGGGTCGGCCGCGGCGATGCGCAGGTGCGTTCCGCCCACCTCGATCCCGATATAGTACGCTTCTCCCATTGCGTTTCCTCCTGCTTCAGGCCTTGTTCTCACTGCCCATCAGGTCGATCTTGTGCATATAGAGCTCCTTCATCAGCGGCCTTGTCTTCAGCGTGAAGACACGGCTGTCGATGGCGCCCGGGTTTTCATCCAGGATCCTCCTCGTATGGGCGAGGGCGCAGATCCAGCCGTCCGTCGCAATGTTCACCTTGCAGACGTTGGTCTTCGCCGCCAGGCGGATCTGCTCGTCCGGGATGCCGGCTGTCTGCTCGATGTGTCCGCCGTGGGCGTTGATCATCTCCACATACTCCGGCGCGATGTTTGAAGCACCGTGCAGGACCAGCGGGAAACCGGGGCAGTTCTCCCGGATGTGGTCAAGGATGTCAAAGCGCAGATCCGGCAGCGTGCCGTCCGGGTTCGGCTTCATCTTGACCAGGCCGTGGCAGGTGCCGACGGAGACGGCAAGGCTGTCGCAGCCGGACCGGCGGATAAACTCCTCCGCCCGCTCGGGATCCGTATACTTCGTCTCTTTCACCCCGGCGCTGTCTCTTTGGCCTTCCTCCTCGCCGGAGAGGATGCCCAGCTCCGCTTCCACCGTGATATCCAGGCTGTGGGCGTAATCCGCGACCTCCTTCGTGAGGGCGATATTCTCTTCAAAGGGCTTCGCGCTCCCGTCGATCATGACAGAGGAGAAGCCGTTCTCGATGGCAAGCACGCAGTGTTCCATGGACATGCCGTGGTCGAGATGCAGGGCAACGGGGATATTCAGCCCCTCGTGCGCGATCCTGTCCACGCCGGCCTGGACGACCCTTGCGATCATCTCGTGGCCGAGCTGGCGGTGCAGGTTCGGGGAGGCAAGCAGAATCACCGGAGAGTTCTTTTCAATGACCGCGTCGATGATCGCGTTCATCTGCTCGATGGAAATAAAGTTGAACGCCGGCACGGTGTAGCCGCCTTCATACGCCTTGCGGAACATTTCCGCGGTGTTGACCAGCCCCAGATCCCGGTAATTATAGCATGCCATCCTGTTCTCCTTCCCGCGTATCATCATACGCTGCTGTGTCCGCCATCTCCGGGAGTTCCCCGATCAGCGGAAGAATGTAATCCAGATATGTCTCGCTGACGGAATGTCCGTCGTCCCCGATATACGCCCCGGGGAGCGTTGCCGAAAGCCCGGCAGTCTCGGCGAGCGGCACCGTGGTAAACACAGGCGCGTATTCCTCACCGGCATTCCCGCGCCTGATGCAGAGCATCTCTTCGCGGTGGCCGGAAAGCGCCAGCTCCACCGCCATGCGGCCGAGCGCCTCCGCCTCTGCCCTGTCCACGGGCGACGCGTCGTGCGCCGCGCACCGCTGCATAAGGCCAAGGTCGATGCAGCGGATCTTACAGGAAAAATGTGCCCGCAGCAGGGAGCTCAGATATCCCGTGATTCCGCCCATATTGATGGAGGGATCCTTTCCCTTATTGACAGTCGTATCCTCAAACAGATACTTGCCGGCCGCAGTTTTTACCCCCTCGGGCACGACCGCGAAGCACTTGCCCTTCCGGTCCATGACCGCCTTCACGTCCCGCACGAACTGCTCCGGATCAAACACCCGCTCCGGCACGTAGATCAGGTCCGGCGCCTGTCCGATCTTCCCGGCCGCCAGCGTAGCCGCCGCCAGGAAACCGGTGTTGCGCCCCATGACCTCCACGGCCATGATCAGGTCCGTCTCGTAGGACCACAGGTCGCGGATCAGCTCGGAGACGGTGATGACCACATGCCTGGCCGCCGAGGGGAACCCCGGCGCGTGGTCGGTAGCCGCCAGGTCATTGTCCACCGTTTTCGGAATGAGCAGGACGCCGCAGCCGCAGCCGTCCGCGTCGAGCCGCTTCTGCAGGCGCATTGCCGCCGCGGCCGAGCCGTTGCCGCCGTTGATCAGGATATGCCCGATATCCAGGCGCGCAATGGTCTCCTCCACCTTCCGGTAATCCTCATCGCTCTCCAGTTCATAGCGGGTGGAACCAAAGCCCATGGAGGGCGTGCGGGAGAGACGCCGGATCTCGCCCTCATTCATCTCGATTTTAAACACGTCCCCCCGGATGACCCCGAGGATGCCGTGGCGGGCCGCGTAAAGCGCCGCGCCGTCAGGCAGGAGCGCCCTGCACGCGCGGATCACCCCGCAGGCCGTCGCGTTGATCACGGCAGTCGGTCCCCCCGACTGCAGATATAGAATATTGCGTCCCATTGACCGGTCCGTCCTTTCCCTGTTCCGGCTTTTGTTCCGATGATGTTCCGGTGATCTTCCGGCAACAGAGCCGGCGCCGCCGCATTGCAAAGCAGTCCGGCAGAGTATATACTGAAGTTAAAATCTATCACCCCGAAAGGAGACATCCATGAAGATCCTCGCCATCAACCACATCACCATCAATGTCAAAGACCTTGAAAAATCAAAGGCTTTCTGCGCGGACGTGCTGGGACTCCCCGAGGCAGGCTTCGTCCATATGGGCGATCACACCCTGACCTACTATCAGCTGACGCCGGATACCCGGCTCGAGCTGATCGACTACCTGACCCCGCAGAGCGAGGCCGCCGTCAAAGAGACGGATCTTTGCATCTACCGCCATTTCTGCCTGGAGACAGATGACCTCGAGGGTTTTGCGGCAGTCTGCCGCTCCAACGGCGTCCCGATCACCAAGGAGCCCGGCTGGGTGGAGAATCTGCAGTGCTATACCATGCTGATCACCGACCCGAACGGCGTCGAGATCGAGATCATCCGGAAATAAGCTCCGGCATGGGACGAACGCCCGCCGCGATCAGACCGGCCACGATCAGGCCGACGATCAGCGCGTAGAGCAGGCAGGGAAGGATGTTGGTGCGGATGAGCCGCCCCTCCTTCCCGTTTGTCCCGGCGGTCGCGCAGACCGCGACGATGTTGTTGATGCAGATCATGTTGCCGATGGCGCCGCCCATGTTCTGCAGCGCGACGATCAGCACCTGCGGAAGGGCAAGCACGGTCGCCACCTCGAACTGCAGGCCCGCAAACAGCGTGTTGGACACGGTGCAGGAGCCTGACATGAAGGCACCGAGCACGCCGATCAGCGGCGCGACCAGCACGTATATGCCGGAGAACAGCCGCGCCACCGCGTTCGCCATGGCGTAAAGCATGCTGCTGCCGGAAGCGGCCGAGGCCGCGGACGAAATAGCCGCCCCGACCGTCTCACTGGAGGTGTAACGGTAAATATTGATCATCGCGACGCCGAACAGCAGCGCGATGGCCGCGCCGGAGA
>CAMOKZ010000039.1 GCA_946618155.1 uncultured Lachnospiraceae bacterium
TATAACCGCAGACAGGAAGAGGAGGCCATGCGCAGCCACGTGGCCTGGGCGAACACGGATGCGGACGCCTCCGTGAAGCCTGCGGCAGGCGGGCAGGATGGCGTGGTGCAGGAGAAGATCTTTAAAGAAAAGCTGGACAGATGGAACAGCTACGAGCAGTACGAGTATTACCGCAACTCGACCATCGCGGAGATCATTTTCTGGCAGGAAGCCAACAACGCGGAGCGGCACAGCGAGTATGACCGGTCAAAGGCTGGGTCGGAGCACACCGGCGCAGAGAACTGTGAGTGCGCGGTCTGCGCCCGGCGAAGGACGGCCGAGCACGTGCGCTGGAACGCCTATATGCGCTCGATCGGCTATGTTTACGGGAAGCAGCGGGACGCCAGGGCAAAGACCCATCCTCTGCTGATCCCGGCAAAGGGACTTACCCGGGAAGCAGTCAGGAAGGATACGCCGCCCGAGGCAGGGGCAGCAAATAGTACAGAAAAACAGGAGACAGAGAAGAAATGAAAAAGATCGAGATCGAGGATATCACCAGATATGCTGTTCCGGGCGGACTTCGCTACAGCCCGGACGGAAAGATCCTTGCTTTTGACGTAAAACGGCCGGATACGGAAAAGAACGCGTACCGCACGGACGTGTTCATCGCCCGCGGCGGCGCGGCAAGGCAGCTGACCTATTCGATCAGCGCCGGCGCTGTGCTCTGGGATGACGAGACCCACCTTATCCTGTCGCGGGAGGCGGACCCGGAAAAGAAGGGGATGACGCAGCTCTTCCGGATCTGCGTGGACGGGGGCGAGGCCGAGCCCTGGCTTGATCTGCCCTTCCCCCTGGCCGAGATGAAAAAGGCGGGCGAAGGCAGGTATGTCGCGTCCGGGCTGATCAGCGAAAAGGAGCCGGACGCCTATAAACTTTCCGCCGAGGAGCGGAAAAAGAAAGCGGAAGAGAAGAAGGCGGAGGCGGATTACCTGGTCGCGGACGAGACGCCCTTCTGGTTTAACGGCCGGGGCGTGACGAACGGCCTGCGCACGGCGCTGTTCCTGATCGAACTGCCCGCGGCGCCCGGTGCGGCGTCCGGGGCATCCGGGGAGACGACCGGCAGGGCAAAGATCCGCAGGCTGACCGCGCCGTCCTTCGATACGGCCTGCTTTGCCGTGGACGGGGATATGGTCTATTACAGCGGCCACAGCCGCACAAGGCGCGTCACCCTCTACGACAAGGTGTACGCCTATGATCTTGCTGCAGGAAAGCGGGAGACGCTCTACGGAAAGAGCGACCACGCCTTCGGCGAGCTGTTCGTCCTCGGCGGCAGGCTCTATGCCCACGCCTCCGACATGAAGACCTACGGCGTCAACGAGACGATGAACATCTACGCGGTGGAGAAAAACGCGCTGGAGCTGGTCTATGTTCCGCCCTTCTCCCTCTACAACAGCGTGATCGGGGATATCGCGGAGGCCTCCGGCCGCCCCTGCGTTGTCGGGGACGCCTGTTACACCCTGGCCTCGGTGGAGGATCACACCGAGATCTGGAAGCTGACGCCGGGAAAAGACGGCAGTTTCCTCGCAAAGGCCGTCCGGACCGAAGCCGGCATGCTCTGTGACCTGGCTGTCTCCGGCGAGAAGATCGCCGTGGTCTGGCAGGACTGGTGCCACGCGCCGGAAGTGCTGGAAATGGAGATGGACGGGGCGGATGCAAGGCAGGTGACAGAGCTTGGCAAAGATCTGCTGGAGGGCAGATATATTGCAGAGCCCCACCGCATTGACTACAGGAGCGAGGGGGAGGACCTGCACGGCTGGGTCCTGCTGCCGGAAAACTTTGACCGCAGAAAGAAGTATCCCGCCGTCCTCGACGTGCACGGCGGCCCCAGATGCATCTACGGAGAGATCTTCTTCCATGAGATGCAGGTGTGGGCGGCTCGGGGCTTTGTGGTCATGTTCACGAATATCCGCGGCTCCGACGGGAGAGGGGACGCCTTCGCGGACATCCGCGGGGAGTACGGCGGCGTCGACTTCCGGAACCTGATGGACTTTACGGACGCGGTCCTGGCGGCTTATCCGAACATCGACCCGGCGCGGGTCTGCGAGACGGGCGGCTCCTACGGCGGCTTCATGACCAACTGGATCATCACCCACACGGACCGCTTCTGCGCGGCGGCCAGCCAGCGCAGCATCTCCAACTGGATCTCGATGTCCTTCATCGCGGACATCGGCCTCTACTTCGACCCCGACCAGTGCGGTGCGAAGGACTGCTTCGATTTTGAAAAGCAGTGGGATCATTCCCCGCTCAAATACGTGAAGGGGGCAAAGACGCCCACCCTGTTCATCCACAGCGACGAAGACTACCGCTGCCCGGTGGACCAGGGCATGCAGATGATGAACGCCCTCGCCGCGCAGAACGTGGAGACGAGGATCGTGATCTTCCACGGCGAGAACCACGAGCTGAGCCGCAGCGGAAAGCCGCTGCACAGGGTGCGCCGTCTGCGCGAGATCACGGACTGGTTCATCGCGCATACCAGGTAAAAGGAAAAGATGCCGCGGGCAAACAGCCCGGCAGACAGAAAAAAAGCGGCCCCCGCGGCCGGAAGGCAATTACCTTCCGGCCGCGGGGGCCTTCTGCTGCAGTCTGCTAAGCAGTCTGCTCAAGTTCGTTTAATTTCACTCCTTGGTCGCGTTGGAGAAGACGAAGTAGCCAAGCGGCGTCCAGCCTGCATGCTTGATGTTGCTCTTGATGCAGTACTGCTGTACGTAGAAGTACAGGGGAGCGACCGGATAGCCGTTCTCGCCGAACATAAGCTCTTCAGCCTGAGCCAGGAGAGCGTCACGCTCTTCGCCGCCCGGGAGAGCCTTCGCCTGGTTCACGAGATCCGTGAACTCATCGCTGACCCACTCGCCGTAGTTGTAGCTGTTGCCGTTGGTGAACAGCTCGATGTAGGTGATCGGGTCGTCATAGTCGGCGATCCAGCCAAGGCGGGCAAGACCGAAGGTATCCTCAGCCAGGTTGTTGGTGTAGGTCTGCCACTCGGAGTTGTTCAGGGAGATCTCAAGGCCGAGAACGTCGCTGACATCAGACTGGATGGCTTCCGCGATGGCCTTGTGGCTCTCGGAGGTGTTGAACTCGTAGTTGATGGTCGCGGTGGTGTCATAACCGTCAGCGACAGCATCCTCAAGAAGCTTCTGGGCCAGCTCGCAGCGGCCGGAGTAGGTCTCCAGATCGTAATCCGGATACATCTCAGCCAGAGCCTTGGTGGTCACGTCGCCATAGACCTCGGTCCAGTCTTCGCCTGCGCTGGTGCTGATGCCCTTCGCCACGATACCGGTAGCCGGGACCTGTCCGCCCTGGGTGACGTTGTCGGTGATGTTCTCACGGTCGATCGCCAGGGAGATAGCGGCACGGACTCTCCAGTCGGGGATGTTCTTCGCGCTCAGGTACAGATAGTAGGTGCCGACCTGCGGAGCCGCATGCGCGTCGCCGGAAGCCGTAAGGGTCTCGATCTGGTCGGTGGGAAGATCATCAAAGAAATCGTACTCATCGCCCTGATAGGAGGCCAGCATGGAGGTCTGGCTGTCGCTCAGGTACCAGGTGATCTTGTCGGGACCTGCGTCGCCGCCGTAGAACGTCTCACTGCGGGTCATCTCGATGTAGCTGTCATGTACCCAGTCGGTGAGGACGTACGGGCCATTGCCGATCATGTTGCCGGGGTTGGTCCACTCAGTGCCGTACTCTTCGATGACATCCTGACGGAGGGGCATCAGAGCCGCAAAACCGCACAGGCCGATGAAATACGGGCACTCAGCCTCAAGGGTGATCTCCAGGGTCTTGTCGTCGATGGCCTTGATGCCGAGGGTATCCGGCTCAGCCTCGCCGTTCTGGATAGCGGTCGCGTTGGTGACGACGCCGTTCAGGATGTAGCCGTAGTCAGCGGCGTTGGCCGGATCGACGATACGCTTCCAGGAATATTCGAAATCAGCCGCGGTGACCGGCTGACCATCGCTCCACACGATGCCGTCACGAAGCGTGAAGGTATAGGTAAGTCCGTCCTCGGAGACTTCATAGGACTCTGCCTGGCCGTAATCCGGCATCAGCAGATCCATGCTGTCGCCGCCGTCCAGAGCGATGGATTCGCCGTTCGGAGAGTACTTCATGAGGCCCTCGAACAGATGCATGGCATAGGTCGCGCCGTCGACGGAAGACTCAAGGTTGGGATCAAGAGTTTCCGGCTCGGAAGCGATGCAGGCTCTGAGGTTGAATTCCTCAGCGTCTTCCGCGAATGCGGGGCTGATGCATGCTACTGCCATACCAAGCGCAAGTAACATTGTTGCTGCCTTTTTCATAGATAGCTTCCTCCTTTTTCTTACTTGAGCGGTAATGCCCGCTCATTGCAGTTTTATCAACAGGGCGCGGGAAAGATCCGGCGCCCGGATGACCTTCACATAGTTTACTCTATTTTGTGATAAATTGCCATAGATTTACGGAAAAATATATGGTTTCCCGTCAATTTTCCAGCATATGGCAGGCCGCATAGTGGCCCGGGGAGTGTTCTTTAAGCTCCGGCATGACTTCTTTGCAGCGCTCGGTGGCGTAGGGGCATCTCGTGTGGAACCGGCACCCGGAGGGCGGGTTTAAGGGGCTCGGGATGTCGCCCTGCAGCAGGATGCGCTGCCTGTGGCGGTTCTTCTCCGGATCCGTCAGCGGTACGGCGGACAGGAGGGTCTGCGCGTAGGGGTGGATGGGATGGGCGCAGAGCTCATAGCTTTCCGCCAGCTCCACCAGGCACCCGAGGTACATGACGCCGATCCGGTTGGAGATGTGACGCACGACCGAGAGATCATGGGCGATGAACAGATAGGTCAGCCCGATCTCGTGCTGCAGGTCCTCAAGCATGTTGACCACCTGGGACTGGATGGACACATCCAGCGCGGAGATGGGTTCGTCGCAGACGATGAACTGCGGCTCCACCGCCAGCGCCCGGGCAATGCCGATACGCTGCTGCTGGCCGCCGGAGAATTCGTGCGGGAAGCGGTTCGCGTGCTCGCTGTTGAGGCCGACCTGGGTCAGCAGTTCGCTGATGCGGTCCGCGCGCTCCTGCTTGCCCGGATAGAGCCCGTGGATGTCCAGGGCCTCGCCGACGATCTCGCCGACCGTCATGCGCGGGTCAAGGGAAGCGGAGGGATCCTGGAAGATCAGCTGCATCTTGCGCCGGTAGGGCAGCATGTTCGCGCTGACGCCCTTTTCGCTGTCGTAGATGGTATCCCCGTCGTAGACGATCTTGCCGGAGGTCGGCTCATAGAGCCGCAGAACCGTGCGGCCGAAGGTCGTCTTGCCGCAGCCGGACTCGCCGACCAGGCCGAGGGTCTCTCCCTCGTAGATGTACAGGGAGACGTCCTGGACGGCCTGCACATTGCTCTTTTTCATAAACCCGGCACTCACCGGAAAGTATTTGCGAAGCTTCGTCACCTCGAGAAGTTTCTTGCGCTCTTCGCTCATTTCGTCACCTCCCCGGCTTTCGCAGCGCCTGCGGAGACCGTTTCACCGGCTTCCTGCTGCCGCATCTCTTTCACGTGCAGCCAGCAGGCGGAGTAGTGCTCGTCCCCGACCTGCGCCATTGGCGGTTTTTTCGTCAGACAGACCTTCATGCAGTGCTCGCAGCGGGGGCCGAAGGCACAGCCCTTGGGCGGGTCGAGCAGGTCGACGGGCGTCCCCTCGATGGGGATCAGCCGCTTGCCGCGCTCGTCGTCCAGGTTGGGCATGGAGCGCATCAGGCCCTTCGTGTAGGGATGGGCGGGGGAGTAGAAGATATCATCCACCTTGCCCTGCTCCATCACGTGGCCGGCGTACATGACCGTGACATGGTCGCAGATCTCGGCGACGACGCCGAGGTTGTGCGTGATGAAAATGATCGCCATGCCGGTCTTCTTCTGCAGGTCCTTCATCAGGTCCAGAATCTGGGCCTGGATGGTCACGTCAAGGGCCGTGGTCGGCTCGTCCGCGATCAGCAGCTTGGGGCTGCAGATCAGGGCCATCGCGATCATCGCGCGCTGGCGCATGCCGCCGGAAAACTCGTGCGGATACTGATCGATGCGGCGGTCCGCGTTGTTGATGCCCACAAGCTCAAGCATCTCAATGGCCTTCGCCCGCGCCTGGGCGGCGGTGATCTCCTTATTGTGGCACCGCAGGGCCTCGATCAGCTGGTTGCCGATGGTATAGACCGGGTTTAAGCAGGTCATGGGGTTCTGGAAGATCATGCTGGCCTTATTGCCGCGGAACTCCCTGCGCTGCTGGTCCGTGTAGGCCAGCAGGTCCTCGCCCTCAAAGGTGACGGTTCCGCCGATGATCTTGCCGGGCTTCTGCAGGAGCCCCATGATGGAGTAGGCTTCCACGGACTTGCCGGAACCGGACTCGCCGACGATGCCCATTACCTCGTGCTCTTTGATCGTATAGCTGATGCCGTCGACCGCCTTGACCTCACCCGCGTGGGTAAAGAACGATACCTTAAGGTCTTTTACTTCAAGCAGATTTTCACTCATGATGATCCCTCCCCTCAGCTCTTCAGACGCGGATCAAGGGCGTCGCGCAGACCGTCGCCGACCAGGTTCAGCGAGAGCACGATCAGGCTCAGCAGAACAGCCGGGAACAGAAGACGGTACGGGAACAGCAGGAACGTTTCTTTCGCGTCGGAGCACAGCGAGCCCAGAGACGCCATCGGCGCGGAGACGCCCAGCCCCAGGTAGGAGAGGAAGGACTCCAGGAAGATCGCCGAAGGGATCTGCAGGCAGGTCTGGATGATCAGCTGCCCGACACAGTTGGGAAGCAGGTGACGGCGGATGATCCTCGAGGAGGACGCGCCGAGCACCGTCGCGGCGGTGACATATTCCTGCTCCTTGAGCTGGAGCACCTGGCCGCGGATGATTCTGGCCATGCCGACCCAGTAGAGCAGGGCAAAGGTGATGAAAATACTCACGATGCCGACGCCCAGGGTGCTGAGGGCCTTGACCAGCGGGAATTTCGAGGTATCAAACCAGTTCTGCAGGGGCGCCTTGAGGACGACCTGCAGCAGAAGAACGATGAGGACATCGGGGATCGAGTAGATCAGGTCCACGATACGCATCATCACAAAGTCCACGCGCCCGCCGGCAAAACCGGAGATGGCGCCGTAGAGCGCGCCGATGATCAGGACGATCAGGGCGGCGACAACGCCGATGATGATGGAAACGCGGGAACCGTACATGCACCTGGCCATCAGGTCGCGTCCCTGGGAGTCCGTACCGAACACATGGGGGAAGACCTTGGTGGAAAGCTCCAGCTCCTGCGCGTCCCCGGCGGGCGTATCCGTCGTCTCGACCGGGGTGATCTCCGTGAAGGCGCCGTTCTCAAAGTCCTTGTCCTTGCCGATGTAGACGGGAACATCCGCGTCCGCATCCAGCACGAGGGTGGCCTTTTCCACGGTCTTTTCCAGCGTGAAGGCGTAGGTCTTTCCGCCGGAGGTGATATACCAGCTGCCCTTCTTGATCGCGGTCAGGGAGCCTGACTTCAGGGAGGTGGCGTAGACCCCGTCGACTCCGGAAGCAAGCAGCGTCATCACGTTCTGCTCCATTTCCGAGTACTGCATGGGCGCGAGCTTCTGCGCGCTGCGGTACTGGTCCTCATAGCTGTACTCCACAAAGAGGGGGCCAACAAAGGAGAAGAGCAGGATGATCAGGAACACGATCAGACCGCCCATGGAGACCGGGTTGCCCCGGAACCGGCGCCAGGCGTCCTGCCAGTAGGAAACGCTCTTGTGCATCTGCACCATTGACTTTTTCTCATCCGCGGAGGCGGAGGAGAAATCTTCGTCCGAAAACTGATTCAGATCGAGGATCTGATCAGTATTGGTATGAAATACCTGGAATACTTTCTTGCCCTCCATCATCAGTTTCCTTTCTTGATAATGTTGATGCGCGGATCCACGATCTTGTAGGCGATATCCACGATCAGGTTCATAAAGATGATCAGCGCCGCGAGCAGCATGGTGGTTCCCATGATGACCGGATAGTCGCGGTTAAGGATACTGGAAACAAAGTAGTCGCCGAGCCCCGGGATGTGGAAGATCTGTTCCACCACGAGGGCGCCGGTGATGATGCCTGCGGTCAGCGGCCCGAGATAGGTGATGACCGGGATGAGCGAATTGCGCAGCGCGTGCTTGAAGAGGATGATCTTGGTCTTCAGGCCCTTGGCGCGCGCGGTCCGGATGTAATCCTGGCTGATCGAGTCGAGCATGCTGGTCCTGGTCAGCTTCGCGATACGGCAGAAGGGGCTCAGGGCCAGTGTGATGACCGGCATGACGTAGGCGGCCGGCGTCGTCAGGGAATTTGACTGGACCGGCAGGATCTTCATGCTCACGGCGAAGCCGAACAGCATGAGGGTGGCCACGACGAAGCTCGGCATGGCGATACCCAGCGTCGTCAGCACGCGCAGGAAATTATCCAGCCATCCGCCCCGGTAATAGGCCTGCAGGACGCCGACCGGCACGCCGATCAGCACCGCCACCAGCAGGGCCAGAAGGCCGAGCTTGATGGAAAGCGTAAATTTGCCCTGGGAGAAAAGAATCTTTGAGACGCTGGTGCCCTCCTGCATTTTGAGGGAGACGCCCATGTCGCCGTGCAGATAGTTTTTGATGTAATTGCCGAACTGCACGATAAGGGGCTTGTCGAGACCGTACTTGGCGTTGGCCAGCGCGATCTGCTCGGGCGTGGATTTCTCGGTCATGAAGGGACTTCCGGGAATAGCGTTCATCAGGAAAAAGGTGATCGCCGCGACCAGAAGCAGCGTCATAATCGAGACACCGATCCGTTTCAGAACGTAAGCGATCATGTCCATATGCTGCTCTCCTTAGATTTGGAAATGAGGGTAAATAAATAAGGTTTGTGACAGGGCTGCCGCGGCCTTTGCGCCGCAGCAACATACCCGTTATCATATCATATATAGGGATGTCTGTCAAAAACGGGTACCGCCTTTCGGGCGCTTATGGTATGATAGAAACGGTGCAGATAAGCGCGGCCCCAAAGGACGCGCGGACGCTGAAAGATAAAGACAAATGGATAAGAGGAGACGATACAATGAATCTGTTTATCGATAATGCGGATATCAGCGCGATCAGGCATATTTATGAGTATTATCCGGTGGACGGGGTCTCGACCAATCCGACCCTCCTTTCCCGGACAGGCAGGGCGCCCTTCGCGGTGCTCAGGGAGATCCGGGACTTTATCGGGGCGGACGAGCTCTTTGTCCAGGCGGTCTCTCCGGACGCCGCCGGCATGGTCCGGGAGGCAAGAAGGATCGTGCGGGAGCTGGGCGAGGAGACGCTGATCAAGATCCCGGCGGTGCCCGAGGGCTACAAAGCCATGAAGGAGCTGGAGCGGGAGGGCATCCGCTTTATCGGGACGGCCGTCTATACGGTCATGCAGGGCTTTATCGCCGCGAAGTGCGGGGCGGAGTATGTGGCGCCCTACGTCAACCGGATCGACAGCATGGGCTTTGACGGCGTACAGGTCGCCCTGGACCTGCAGGACGCCATCGACAACAACGGGCTGGACAGCGGTCTGATCGCGGCCAGCTTCCGCAACACGCAGCAGGTCATGGAACTGATCCGCTGCGGGGTAAAATCCGTCACGGTCTCCCCGGAGGTGTTCGCCGGCCTGACCGGAGGCGCCATGATCGACGCCGCGGTGGAAAAGTTCTCGGCGGATTTCGCTTCCCTGACCGGGAAGGGTGTCACGATGGAAAACTGCGACTGAAGAAAGGAAGAACGATGTTCAGAAAGGGAAGCATAGAGGATGAGACCCTGGAGCTGGTCTATAATGCTTCGGAGCGCTATGAGGGAGAGATGGCGCGGGAGATCCTGGAACAGGCGGGGATCCCGGCCGTGCTCGCGGACCGGGAGGACTCGGGACAGTATCTGCGGATCCTCGGCGTCGGCAGCCCCTTCGGCGTAGACGTCCTGGTCCGCCGGGACCAGGCGCAGAGGGCGAAGCAGATCCTGGAGGAGGCGCTTTCCGAGGAGAAGGGCATCTCCGACGAGGAGCTGGAGGCCCTCGCCCTTGGCGAAGAACCGGAGGAAGAATAAGACATGAGCAAAAAATGGAAGATCGTCATCAACTCACCTGTGGTCCTGGGCTTCGCGGCAGTGTGCTTTGGTGCGACGCTGGCCGGGATGCTCACGGGAGGCGCGGCGACGAGGATGCTCTTTATGACAAGGCACACCTCCCTGTTGTCCCCGATGACCTGGGTGCGGTTTATCACCCATATATTCGGGCATTCCGGATGGGGCCACTTCATGGGGAATATGACCTATATTCTCCTTCTCGGTCCGCTTCTGGAGGAAAAGCACGGCTCAGGCATGACCATCCGCGTCATCCTGGTGACGGCGCTGGTAACAGCGCTGCTCAGCTACATCCTGTTCCCGGGGACCGCGCTGTGCGGGGCAAGCGGCGTCGTCTTTGCCTTCATCATTCTGGCGTCCTTTACCGGTTTCAGCTCCGGTGAGATCCCGCTGACCTTCCTGCTCGTCGCCGCCATCTTCATCGGCCAGCAGGTGGTGGAGGGCGTCTTCACCCGGGACAACATTTCACAGCTTTCGCACATTGCGGGAGGCCTGGTCGGCGCGTGCATGGGATTTGCATTCGGCCGCCGCAGGTAAGCGCATGTTTTGATATCAATCAAGGAGGAGAAAAGCATGATCATCGACAGACTGGAAAACCTGAATTGCTACAAGGCAGTCCTTCCCGGCATTGAAGAGGGCATGAAAGCGGTAGAGGCGCTCGGCGCGGATCCCGCCGTCGGCCGCTACGAGTTTGAGGGCGGTTATTTCATGATCCAGGCGGGTGAGACCGTCCCGATCGAGAGAGGGGATTACGAAGCCCACAGAAAGTATATCGACGTGCAGATCATCCTGCAGGGCCGGGAGGAGATCGCCTGGGCGGACCTCGGCACGCTGAAGACGACGGAAGCCTACGATGAGCAGAAGGATAAGGAAATGCTCGGCGGCGAAGCTGAGTATACGGCGATGATCAACGCGGGCACCTTCTGGGTCGCGCTGCCGCAGGACGCGCATAAGGCCTGCAAGCACACGGCTGCCCCGTCCACCTATAAGAAAGTCGTCATGAAACTGCCGGTCGTGAAATAAGTCCGGAGGAAAGGTGTTTTGACAAAAAACCGATTGAAACAGGAGAGAAGGAACCTGCTGCGCAGGGCCCTTCTCCTTATTGTGATCGTTCTGCTGATTCAGGCGGTCGGAAGGCTGGCGGCATCGGACCGCTTCGAACTGCGGGTAGACATGGGAATGGGAAACCGGCCCGGCGGGGCCGGGCAGTCCGGAGCCAGAATCGAGTGGGAAACGGGAGAGATGCCCGTCCGGCAGTTTGATGTGCGGGATGACGGCAGGATACAGATGGCGTTTTCTCCGGAAGAGCCGGGAAACTATGAATTCAGCGTAAAGGATTCCGAGGGGGAGTACCTTTACTGGGACCACCTGACCGTAGACCGGTTCGGGACGGTGCGCTCCGAGCTGACGGGCAACTTTACCGGAGACAGCGCAGCGGTACTGGCAGTCACGGTGCTCATGCTGGGGCTTGGCGTGCTGTTCCTCGTGCAGTTTGTCCGCCTCCGCGGGCCCCTGCTCTACAGCTATGACGCCATGTTCTGCTGCGGTTTCGGCATCTTTGCTTCGGTCTCCGGACTGAACCTGCTTTCCCTGTTCCTGCAGCGCATCCTGAGACCGGATCGTTACTGGATGCGCGATGTTTATGAGACCCTCAGCATGTCGCCGGGCGTCTTTATGATGCTCACCTCGCCCCTTGTGCTCATCTTCTCGGTGCTTCTGATGATCAGCAACGCCGAGCTGCTGCGGCATGAGCGGTTCCGTGTCCGGAACGTGCTTGGTTTTGGCATCGGCCTGGGGATGATTCTGTCAGATGCGCTGGCGATCTGGGTGCAGGCGAGAAATTTCATGGGATCTGTTGAGGAGCTGCGGATATTCAACGCGACGGGCAGTGTGGTCGCGACGATTTTCACCTATTTTGAGTGCATCCTGATGAGCTCTGTCATCTGCGGCCTCCGCGCGGCAAAGCACATCCCGGCGTTTAACAAGGACTATATTCTCATTCTGGGCTGCGGCTTTCGGAAAGACGGGACCCTCCCGCCCCTGCTGCGGGGAAGGGTGGATAAAGCCATAGAATTCCGGGAAAAGCAGATCCGGGAGACCGGGAAAGAGGCTGTCCTTGTCCCCTCCGGCGGGCAGGGCGGCAGCGAACCCATGGCGGAAGCCGAGGCCATGGCCCGGTATCTGAAGGAGCAGGGCGTCCCGGACCAGGCCGTCATGAAAGAGGACCAGTCCCGGAACACCTTCCAGAACATGGACTTCTCCAGACAGAAGATCGTGGAGCGGGATGGCGATGCGGACGGAAACCGCGTGATCTATGTCACCACGAACTATCACGTGTTCAGAAGCGGCGTGTGGGCGGGACTTGCGGGGCTCGAGGCGGAAGGCCTGGGCAGCCGCACCAAATGGTGGTTCTGGCCCAACGCCTTCATGCGGGAGTGCATCGGGCTGCTGGCCAACCGCATACCGCAGGAGATCGTGCTGCTGGTGTCGCTGGTGGTGTTCTTCGGGTTTATTGCGACGCAGATCGTGTGAAGTAATTAGCGGCCTCTTATGGCGGAAGGATCCCCGCAAATTCAGCGTGTTGGTCTCTTGTGGCAGAAGACTCCTCGCAAACCAATTCGCCTGCCTTCACCTGTCTGCGATGCGATCTGCGACGCGCTGCGGCTCCTATAGAAGCGTGGTCGCCTCCGCGCGCGCACGCATCTTGACAGGCTCAGTCGGCTTCTATGGTTTGCTTCGGATGCCTTCCGCCACTGCGAGGCCGTAGGTACTTCACAAACATATCGTAATTGAAAAGGGTGCTGCCGCTTGTTTGCGACAGCACCCTTGCTTTAGTTTACGGTTTGT
>CAMOKZ010000040.1 GCA_946618155.1 uncultured Lachnospiraceae bacterium
TATGATAGTAGAAGGACAGGGGATTGGCTTTCGGACACGGGTTCGACTCCCGTCTACTCCATGACAGAAAAAGAGGTCTTCCGGATCATCCGGAAGACCTCTTTTTCGTTCGCGCGCCATGGGCGCGCGTTTATTTATTTAAGAAATTTTTTTGACAGCCAGATCAGGATGCAGGCCCCGACCACTGAAACGATCGTGCCGCCGATCATGCCGTTCCCATGGATGCCGACGATCCCGAGAACAATATCGCCGACCACGCCGCCGCCAAGTCCGAGCAGGACATTGCGGAGCGTGCTGCCCTCGCTGTTCATCAGTTTGCCCGCGATCCAGCCGGCAACGCCGCCGAGAACAAGGGTGATGATAAAGTTGATCATCTGTCTTTCACTCCTTTCGCATAGCGCGGCACTCTCTGTGCCGCATTTTTCCTGTACAGTATAGCGCAGTAAAGCGGAAAAGACAATATCAACCGGAAAAACCGGGCGCGCCGGAAAAGTTTTTTTCCTTCATCAGGCAGGCTGAACAGAGAAGCCGTATGTCCGCGATGAAGAAGGGAGAAAAAGAGATGGCACAGAGGCCTGTATTTTATGTGAAGGAAGGTTTTGTCAGAAGAAGCGATCTGGAATTTGAGTGGTTCCCGGGATTTGCCGTGAGCCAGAAGCAGAAGTGCATCCGCAGCCTGCACGCCGCCATCCGCAGGCGGTTTGCCCAGGCGCAGGAGGGCGCCGGCATCCTGGAGATCAGCACGAAGAGCGAGGTCCCCCTCGGGGCGTCGCTGAGCGCCTTCCGGCTGCGGCTTGGCGGATCCATGCTGGAGAGCGTATATCACTCCGCAAAGGTATTTGCCCACGGCGGCCCCTTCCCGGACCTTCTGGGGGCCGCGCCAAGGGATGCGAAGCGGGACCCCAGGCTCCAGGCGTCCGGACCCCTCACCGCTTTCCGGTTCCGGGGCGAAGACTGGCCGCTGCTGCCGCGCTCGGCGTTCTATGATTATCTGTACTGTCTGGCGGCAGCAGAGACGCTTTCCCTTGATGGCCTGGAGGCGCTGGGCGGGTACGCCTTCTTTACCGATATCGAGTTTAACCCGAACCGGGGCGTGAGTACGCAGGCCAGGTCGGCCGCGCTGGTCAGAGCCCTGCTGGAGCGGGAGAGCAGAGGAGAGGCGGGAATTACGCAGGTACAGGAGATGGGAATGGAGGGCTTTCTTGCCCTGCACAGGGCGATCGTGCGGGGATAAGGGCTTAATGATAAATTTTATCGTTTGTCTGCTCGCCTGCACGGCGATATCCGGTTGACATATCAACAAGCAGAGGAGTATTATCAAAAAGGTTAGCGAAAGCTAACGGAAAGCAGGTACGCATAATTGATATTAGGAGGAGAAAACACATGCCACTTTCCATGCTGAAGACCGGAGAGAGCAGCCTGATCACCAGGATAGGCGGAGCGCCGCAGACCCGGCAGTTCCTGGAGAATCTTGGATTTGTCGTCGGGACGCCGGTGACGGTCGTAAGCGAAAACGGCGGAAACATCATCGTCCTGATCAAGGATACCCGCATTGCGGTAAGCAAAGAGATGGCGATGAAGATCTATGTTTAAGCCGCTGATCAATCTGATGAAGGAAGGGAGATACGCAGATGACACTGAGAGATGCAAAAGTCGGCCAGACGGTCAGGGTGCTGAAGCTTAACGGCGAGGGCCCCGTCAAGCGCCGCATCATGGACATGGGTATTACAAAGGGACAGCAGATCTACGTCCGCAAGGTCGCGCCGCTGGGCGATCCCATCGAGATCACCATTCGCGGTTACGAGCTGAGCGTACGCAAGGCTGACTGCGAGATGATCGATGTAGAAGCAATCTGACACAGGCTGGTATTTCAGCCTTTACCGGTGCGCTCTGACGCACAGAAAGAAGATACTCTATGGAAGACAGAACGATTACGATTGCCCTTGCCGGCAATCCAAACTGCGGTAAGACGACACTCTTCAACGCCCTTACCGGATCCAATCAATTTGTAGGCAACTGGCCCGGCGTCACCGTGGAGAAAAAGCACGGCAGACTCAAAGGCCACAAAGATGTGGTCATCGCTGACCTGCCCGGTATTTATTCTCTCTCCCCGTACACCCTTGAGGAGGTCGTTTCACGGGATTACCTGACGAAAGAGCGCCCGGACGCCATTCTCAATATCGTCGACGGCACCAACCTCGAGAGAAACCTCTACCTGACCACGCAGCTGGTCGAGCTGGGTATCCCGGTCCTTGTTGCCGTCAACATGATGGACGTCGTCAACAAGAGCGGCGACAGCATCGATGTGAAGGCGCTGTCCAGGGCGCTTGACTGCGAAGTCGTCCAGATCTCCGCCCTGAAGGGCGACGGGATCACCCAGGCTGCCGAAAAGGCAGTGGCGCTTGCGCGCTCGGGCAAAAAGCCCATCCCGCAGCACCGTTTCGTGGGCAGCGTGGAACACGCGATCGCCCATATCGAAGAGACCTCCGTCCATGACCTGCCGGAAGAGCAGCAGCGCTGGTACGCGATCAAGCTCTTCGAGCGCGATGAAAAGGTCGCGGAGCAGCTGGGTCTGGGCAAGGCTGCCCTGGCGCACATCGAAGGAGATATTGAAGCCTGCGAAAAAGAGCTGGACGACGATGCGGAATCCATCATCACCTCGCAGCGCTACGACTATATTACGTCCATCATTGACAGCTGCCTGAAGCGCAGCAAAAAGGAAAAGCTTTCCGTTTCCGACAAGATCGATAAGATCGTGACCAACCGCATCCTGGCCCTGCCGATCTTCATCCTCGTGATGTGGCTGGTGTACTGGATCGCGATGGGCCCGCTGGGCACCTTCCTGACCGACTGGACCAATGATGTCCTCGGCGGCGCATGGCTCACCGAAGGTTCCCGCTCTGTGATGGAAAGCCTTGGCGCGGCCGGCTGGCTGACCGGCCTTGTGGCTGACGGTATCTTTGCCGGCGTCGGCGCTGTCCTTGGCTTTGTGCCCCAGATGCTGGTCCTGTTCCTGCTCCTGGCTATCCTTGAGGACTGCGGCTACATGGCCCGTATCGCGTTCATCATGGACAGGATCTTCCGCCGCTTCGGCCTTTCCGGAAAATCCTTCATCCCCATGCTGATCGGCACGGGCTGCGGCGTACCGGGCGTTATGGCGTCCCGTACCATCGAGAACGAGCGTGACCGCCGTATGACGATCATGACCACCTGCTTCATCCCCTGCGGTGCGAAAATGCCGATCATCGGCCTGATCGCCGGCGCTCTGTTCGGCGGCAGCGGCTGGATCGCAACTTCCGCATACTTCATCGGCGTGGCCGCGATCATCGTATCCGGCATCATGCTGAAGAAGACGAAAATGTTCGCCGGCGACCCGGCTCCCTTCGTTATGGAGCTTCCCGCCTACCACTGGCCCACTGCGGGCAATGTGCTCCGCTCCATGTGGGAGCGCGGCTGGTCCTTCATCAAGAAGGCCGGCACGATCATCCTGCTGTCCTCCATCATCATCTGGGCGCTGTCCAGCTTCGGCACCGTTAACGGCAGGTTCGGCATGGTCGACGCGCTGTATGAGGATGAGACCCTGGTCACCGAGGAATATGTAGAAAGCGTTGCGAACCGCATGGGCATCACCGCGGATGAAGTGACGCCGATGGATGACTCCATTCTGGCCAAGGTCGGCAATGTTGCCGCACCGATCTTCAAACCTCTCGGCTTCGGCAGCTGGAAGCCCACTGTCGCCACCGTCACCGGTCTTGTGGCCAAGGAAGAAGTCGTCAGCACCTTCGCTGTTCTGTACAACTATGATGATCAGGACGGTGAGGCAGAGCTGGGCGAGAACGGTGAAGAGATCTGGGATCGCGTCGGAGAAGATTTCAACAGCTTCTCGGGCGGCCACGGCAAGCTTGCCGCATTTGCCTTCATGATCTTCAACCTTCTGTGCGCTCCCTGCTTCGCGGCGATGGGCGCGATCAAGAGAGAGATGAACAACGGGAAGTGGACCTGCTTCGCGATCGGTTACATGTGCATCTTCGCCTACGCGGTGGCGCTGATGGTCAACCAGTTCGGCAGACTGTTCGTCGGCGGAATGAGCGTGATCGGTCTGATCGCAGCCTGCGCGATCCTCATCTTTATGATCTACATGCTGTTTATCAAGAAGTATCAGGAAGCCGACAGGCTGACGGTCAGATAACGGCAGAACCTGTATTTTCCGGAAGCGCCGTCATGCGGCGCTTCCCTTCGTATAACAAAGGAGGAATCCATATGCTGGCATGGCTGGCGGCCAACGCGGCAAATATCGTGATCATCGCTGTCCTGGTGGTTATCGTGGCACTGATCGTGCGCGGCATGGTCAAGGGCAGGATAAAGACCTGCGGAGACTGCGGCAGCTGCGGAGCAGGCTGCGGCGGCGCCTGCGGCTCATGCAAAATGGGCGGCCGGTGCGGACAGAAGGAGGGCAGAGCATAAGATATGATTCAGACAGTACTGGGCATTGAAGGCATGATGTGCGGGATGTGCGAATCGCATATCAACGACGCCATCCGGAAAAACTTCCGGGTAAAGAGCGTGAAATCGTCCAGAAAGAAGAATAACTGCGTGATCCTTTCCGAGGAGCAGCTGGACGAAGAACAGATCAGGAAGGTCATCGGCGGTACGGGCTACACCCTCACCTCAGTGGAGGCGGCGCCTTATCAGAAAAAAGGACTTTTCGGCTGAAAAAAAGGGCCGGCACAGTGCGATGTGCGCGCACTGTGCCGGCCTTTCCTGTGTCATTTCGCTCTGTGGATCCGGGGCTTGCCGCCGCATTCGGATCGGGCGTTTATATCGTTTCAAAAAAGAAGATCTTTCCGGTCTCCTCCGGGGCGCCCTCGCCGGTTCTTTTTCCGCATTCCGCGCTGCCCGCAAGATAACCCGCGTCGGCCAGGTACTTGGCAAAGACCGCGGCGGTGTGTCCGTCCAGCCTCGTTTCCGTGCCGTCGGGCCTGTACACCTTTGCCTCAAGGCCGCCCTCGGCGGCGATGGGACCGGTCACGATGGCGGCGGAGCTGATGCCGAAGTTCTGCGCGCAGATCTGTCTCGCGCCGCGGCTGCTGAGCGCCATGCCGTTCTTTCTGATATCGAAGATCAGATAATCAAGACCGTTGCTTGAGTATTTATGTAAAACCGTCTGCATCATATTTCCCTCTTTCGGCTCTGCCGTCAGTCACTTGTTCTTTTCGGTATGTCTGTATTATAATATAGACGATTTAGAAGAGAAATCAAAATAATGCCAGAATATATTGCAAATCGTGCACGATCTGCCGGCGGTATGCCTTTGGTTCGCCTGCAGTGTCTGTGCAGGGGGGAGGCTGTCTTGGCAAAAGGAGGAGAATCCTATCAGAAAACAGGATATCTGCGCGGGCAGTTCCATCTGTTCTACCTGAAGGAACCGCCCCGGGGGCCCGTTCCTGTCCACTACCACGATTTCCACAAGATCATGATCCTGCTGGACGGGGCCATCCGCTACAGCATTGAGGGCAGGGAATACGCCCTGGTGCCCGGGGATGTGGTCCTGGTGCGCGCGGGCGAGCTTCACGCGCCCCTGTTTCCCGAAAACGCGGTCTACGAGCGGCTGATCATCTACCTCGCCCGGGACTTTGCCCGGGACGACAGCCTGGCGGCGGAATGTCCGCAGCTGATGCAGTGCTTTGCGCCTGGGCCGGAGCAGAGCCTGCAGCGGGTCATCCGTCTTTCCGGGGAGAAGGCAAGGCGGATCAGCCGGACGGGGGCGGACCTTGTCCGTCTTGTCCGGGACGAGCGCCCGGACGCGCCCTTTTTCCGCAAGATCAAGCTGTGCGAGCTGCTCATCCTGCTGGGGAGGGCTTCCGGCCCGGCCCGGGAGGGAACGCCGGAGGCGGAGGCGGAGCGGCAGGCCGCGGCCGGCCAGGACCCGATGCTGGCGCAGATCCTCCAGTATATCGCCCTCAACCTGCGCGAGCCGGACCTGGGCATCGATTCCATCGCCGGGCAGTTTGCCTTAAGCCGGTCGGGACTGATGCACCTGTTCCGGCGGCGGATGGGCTGCAGCGTGGGCAGCTATATTGCGGAAAAGCGCCTGTTTGCCGCCAGAAGCAGCATCGCGGAGGGCATGCCGGTCACCCAGGCCTGCTACGAGAGCGGGTTCGGCAGCTACGGCGCCTTTTACCACGCCTACCGGCGCAGGTACGGTGCGCCGCCCGGGGCGGGGAGAAGCCCGCTGCCGGGCGTGATGGAAGAGTAGTTTTGGCTTTCTTGCATTGCCCTTCATTCTGGCATATAATGATTCACATGCCAAATGCAGATACAGGATGCCGGGAGAGCGCCTGAGCGCCCGGAGGAAAGGAAAACCGGATGGATACGCTGAAGATTCTTGTGGTGGACGATGAGAGCAGGATGCGCATGCTCGTGCGGGACTTTCTCGTGCGGAAAGACTTTGCGGTCGTGGAGGCCGGGGACGGCGCGGAGGCGGTGGACGTCTTCTTTGAAAATAAGGACATCGCGCTGGTCATCCTCGATGTGATGATGCCCAAAATGGACGGATGGGAGGTCTGCCGGGAGATCCGCCGGCATTCCGATGTGCCCATCATCATGCTGACGGCGAAGGCCGATGAGCGGGACGAGCTGCTGGGCTTTGAGCTGGGCGTGGACGAGTACATTACCAAGCCCTTCAGCCCGAAGATCCTGGTGGCGAGGGTGGAGGCCATCCTGCGGCGCACGAACGCCCTCGGGACCGACGATATCCTGGAGGCGGGCGCCATCCGGATCAGCCGGGCGGCCTACGAGGTCACCATCGACGGGGAGCCGGTGAAGCTCAGCTACAAGGAGTTCGAGCTGCTCACCTACTTTGTGGAGAACCAGGGCCTTGCCCTGCCCAGGGAAAAGATCCTGAACAACGTGTGGAATTACGATTACTTCGGCGACGCCCGCACCATCGATACCCATGTGAAGAAGCTGCGCAGCAAGCTCGGCAAATACGGGGAGTATATCACGACGGTCCGCGGGCTCGGCTATAAATTTGAGGTGAAGCCGGTATGAAACGTTCGATCGCGGCAAGGCTGTCCGCTCTGTTCATCGGGCTGATCATGCTGAGCACCGTGCTCAACCTCCTCCTCAATCATTTCCTGCTGGAGCGGTATTACACCCACTCCCTGGTCAGGACGATGACGGGGGCGTACGAGAAGATCGATGAGCACATCCCGGACGGGGTGGTGGATCAGACCTACTTTGAGACCGACTTCCGCGAGCTGAGCAGCGCGAACAACCTGGAACTGGTGGTCGTGGACGCCGGGTTTGCGCCTATCCTGAGTACGTCGTCGGACAACAGTCCCGGCAGCGGTTCGGGCCAGGACGCGGACGACGGCCACAGTCAGGACGCGGGGCAGTTCGGCGGGCCCGGGGACGCCTTTCTGATGTACGGGCGCCTCTTCGGCTATTATACCTCGATCGACAAGTCGGATTCCCTTGTCCTTGAAGAAAACGAAAAGTATACCATCCAGCGCAACCGGGATGATATGAACAATATCGAATACCTGGAGATGTGGGGGGAGCTCGGCTGCGGCTACCGCTTCCTCATGCGCATTCCCCAGGCTTCCATCCGGGCCAGCGCCGGCATTTCCAGCCGGTTCATGCTGTTTATCTCCCTGGCGGTCAGCGCCCTTTCCGTCGTGGTCATCATGTTCGTGTCCCGGCGGTTCACCCGCCCCATCCGCGAGCTGACCGAGCTGTCGGGCAGGATGGCGAACCTCGACTTTGATGCCCGCTATACCAGCGGCGGAGAGGATGAGATCGGCCAGCTGGGCGAGCACTTCAACCGGATGAGCGAGGAGCTGGAGAAGACGGTGTCCCAGCTCAAGACCGCGAACATCGAACTGAAGAGAGACCTGGAGAAGAGGACGGAGATCGATGAGATGCGCAAGGAGTTCCTCTCCAACGTCTCCCACGAGCTCAAGACGCCCCTTGCCCTCATTCAGGGATACGCGGAGGGGCTCAAGGAGTGTGTGAACGATGATCCGGCCGGCAGGGAATTCTACTGCGACGTGATCATCGACGAGGCGGGCAAGATGAACCGCCTTGTGCAGAAGCTGATGACCTTAAACCAGCTCGAATCGGGCAATGACCAGGCGCAGATGGAGCGCATGGACCTGGCGGAGCTGATCCGCGGAAAGGTGCAGTCGACGCAGATCCTTGCGCAGCCGAAGGACGTGACGATGGTCTGCCGGTGCCCTGAGCACCTCCACGTGTGGGGCGATCCCTTCCGGGTGGAGGAGGTCCTGACGAACTATATCAGCAACGCCCTCAACCATGTGTCGGGGGAAAAGCGCATCGAGGTGCGCACCGAGGTCCTGGGCGGGAAGGTGAGGACGAGCGTGTACAACACCGGCGATCCCATCCCGGAGGAATCCCTGGACCAGATCTGGGTGAAGTTTTACAAGGTGGATAAGGCGCGGACGAGGGAATACGGCGGAAGCGGCGTGGGCCTCTCGATCGTGAAGGCGATCATGGATTCCATGCAGCAGGGATACGGGGTGCGGAACACCGCGGACGGCGTGGAATTCTGGTTCGACCTGGAGAGCGCCGATGGAGAACGGAATGCAGCAGAGAGCTGAAACAGAAAAAGGGGTGCTGGACCTTCTGGTGGAGCGCTACGCAGGCCTTGGCCGGGGAAAGCGCAGGGTCGCTGATTTTATCTTCCGCGATCCCGTGCGGGCGGCCTTTATGACGGCGGCCGAGCTGGGGGAAAAGAGCGGCGCCAGCGAGGCGACCGCCATCAGGCTTGCCGCGGACCTTGGCTTTGCCGGTTTCCCGCAGATGCAGCGGGCGCTGGGCCAGGGGCTGGCCCGGGGGGGGTTTCAGGAACTGCCCGGCGCGGGGCAGGAGGGAGAAGGAACGCAGACAGCTTCCCCGAATGCCGCGGAAGAAGAGGGCAGCGGGGCGCCTTCCCCGGGGGACGACCCCGGGGCCATGCTGCGCTACACCCTGCTTGCGGACGCCCAGCGGATACGCGATACCCTCACCGCGGTGGATCCCCAGGCCTTTGCCCTGGCGCTGGAGCTGCTCGACTCGGCCCGCCGGATCTATGTGGTCGGCCTTCGGGAGAGCGGCGTGCTGGCCAAAATGATGGCGCGCTCCCTGCGGATGATCTACGACGGCGTCTGCCTTCTGGACGGCGGCAGCGAAAACGACCTGCTGGAGCAGGTGATGCGGATCTCGGGGGAGGATGTGATCGTGGCGATCAGCTTCCCGCGCTATTCGATCCGCACGGTCAAGGTGCTGGAGTACGCCTCGTCGCGCTCGGCGGGGATCATCACCCTGACGGACAGCGTGCACTCGCCGGTCAATCTCTACGCCTCCTGCAGCCTGCAGGCGGTGTGCGGCATGGGGTCCTTCCTGGAATCGATGACGGCACCGTTGAGCCTCATCAATGCCATCGTCTGCGCCCTGGCCGCGCGGCACGAGGACGAGGTGCTCCGGAGCATGCGGACGGTGGAGCGGGCAGCCGGGGAGCACCAGATGCTCGGGAACGAGGAGATGGACTATTTCGAGGGGAGCATTGAGCTTCGGCCCTTCGGCCCCTCACAGGGAGGCGGCGCATGAGCGGAAAGAAAAGGCGCGTTCTCGTGGTCGGGGGCGGCGCGGCCGGCATGATGGCCGCCATCGCGGCAGCCGGCGCCGGAGCGCAGGTCCTTCTGTTTGAAAAGAATGAAAAGCTCGGGAAAAAGATCTACATCACCGGGAAGGGGCGCTGCAATTTTACCAACGCCTGCAGCCCGGAGGAATTCCCGGGATATGTGAGCACCAACCCGAAATTTCTCTACAGTTCCTTCGGACGGTTCAACAATGAGGACGTCATCCGCTTCTTTGAGGAGAGCGGGATGAAGACGAAGGCAGAGCGGGGCGGGAGGATGTTCCCCGTCTCGGACCACGCCTCCGATGTGACGGGGGCCCTTGCCCGCAGGATGAGGGAGCTGGGCGTTGCCGTGCACCTTTCATCCCCGGTCAGGGAGCTTGTCCTGGACAGCGCCGGGGAGCGGGTATGCGGCCTTGTCCTCGGGGACGGGAGCCGGCAGGAGGGGGACGCGGTGATCGTCGCGACGGGCGGTCTGTCCTACCCCTCGACGGGCAGCGACGGGGACGGCTACCGGTTTGCGGAAAAGGCCGGCCTTGCCGTGAAGGAGCAGTACCCCTCGCTGGTGCCGATGACCACGCTGGAGGCGGACGCGGCGCAGATGCAGGGGCTTTCCCTGCGCAATGCCGGCGTGCGCATCCTGGACGGGAAAAAGGTCCTGTATTCCGGCTTCGGGGAAATGATGTTCACCCACTTCGGCGTGACCGGTCCGCTCATCCTCACGGCGTCGAGCGTGATCCGCAAGCCCTGGAAGCACGATACGCTGCGGATGGAGATCGACCTGAAGCCCGCCCTCACCGAGGCGCAGCTGGACGCGAGGCTCGTGCGGGAGTTTGAGACGGGGGCCAACAAGCAGCTGCGCAATGTGCTGGGCACCCTTCTGCCCGCCAAAATGATTCCGGTGATCATCGCGAGGAGCGGGATCTCCCCGGAGAAGCCGGCCCACGATATTTCCCGGGAGGAGAGAAGAAGGCTGCTGGGGCTGCTCAAGTGCCTGCCCTACACCCTGACCGGGACCAGGGGCTTTGCCGAGGCGATCATCACAAACGGCGGCGTCTCGGTGCGCGGGATCAATCCCGGGACGATGGAAGCCAAAACGGTGAAAGGACTGTATTTTGCCGGCGAGGTCCTGGATGTGGACGCTCAGACCGGCGGATTTAACCTGCAGATCGCCTGGTCCACCGGACACGCGGCGGGGATCGCCGCGGCGCAGCCGGTGCAGGATGCGATCTGATTAAAGAGAGTTGGAGGATAAAGATGGGATTTGCGATTGCGATAGACGGACCGGCGGGTGCCGGAAAGAGCACAATTGCCAGAGGAGCGGCAAAGAAGCTGGGATTTATTTACGTCGATACCGGGGCCATGTACAGGACGATCGCCCTGGGACTGCTGCGCATGGGCGTGGACTGCAGCGATGAAGCGGCGCTGGCAAAGGCCCTTGATCAGATCACGGTCAGCATCGGCTACAGCGGCGGCGAGCAGCAGATGATGCTCGGCGAAGAAAATGTGACGGGCCTTATCCGCACGGAGGAGGTCAGCCGCATGGCGAGCATTTCCTCGGCGGTGCCCATGGTGCGGGAAAAGCTCCTGCAGATGCAGAGGGACCTTGCCGCGGCCCACAATGTGATCATGGACGGCCGGGACATCGGCACCAGGATACTGCCGGACGCGCCGCTCAAGATCTACCTGACGGCCAGCATCGAAGCGAGGGCACAGAGACGCTTTAAAGAGATGACCGAGAAGGGCACGGCCTGCACGATCGAAGAGATCCGGGCGGACATCGAGGAGCGCGACCTGCGGGATATGAACCGGGAGATCGCGCCGCTCAGGCAGGCGGAGGACGCTGTCCTCGTCGATTCCTCCGACATGACGATCGCCGAGGTCACGTCGCGCATCACCGGGCTTGCCCGGGAGCGGATGCAGCAGTAAGACCCGGGAAACCGGGAAGGAGGACGGCGATGGGAAGAGAAGTGATCGTGGCGGGAACGGCAGGGTTCTGCTTCGGCGTCAGGCGCGCTGTGCAGACCTGCTATGAGGAGGCCGACCGGGAGAACGGGCCGGTCTACACCTTCGGCCCTATCATTCACAACGAAGAAGTCGTCAGGGATCTGGAACAAAAGGGAATAACTGTCCTTAACAGCATGGAGGAAATGGCCGCTGTCAACGGGGGAACCGTGATCATCCGCTCCCACGGCGTCGGGCGCGCGGTCTATGAAGCGGCCCGCAGGCAGGGCCTGCGCATCGTGGACGCGACCTGCCCCTTCGTGAAAAAGATCCACCGGATCGTCGAGAAGGCCGGGCAGGAGGGAAAAACCGTCCTGATCATCGGGGATCCGCAGCATCCCGAGGTAAAGGGAATCATGGGGTGGGCAGCGGGTCCTGTGAGCGCCGTGCAGACGGAGGAGGAAGCCCGCGCGTTCGCGGAAGAAATAAAGGAAGACGTTTGTATCGTATCACAGACTACATTTAATCACGATAAATTTCATAAACTTGTTGAAATTATTAAAGGTTTGATGTATCATAACTACGATATTGTGAATACTATATGTAATGCAACGGAAGAGCGGCAAACAGAGGCAAGGGCTATCGCCCGCAGGGCGGATGCCATGATAGTCATTGGAGGAAAGCACAGTTCCAACACGCGGAAGCTTTACGAGATCTGCAGGGAGGAATGTGCGGAAACTTTCTATATACAATCACTCGCTGATCTGGAACTTCGGTTATTGCCATCCATGGGTTGCGTAGGTATTACAGCAGGGGCTTCGACCCCAAACAATCTTATCGAGGAGGTTTCAAAACAATGTCAGAAATGAGTTTTGAACAGATGCTGGATGAAACATTCAAGACTATTCACAATGGGGACATTGTCGAAGGCGTAGTCATTGATGTGAAGGAAGACGAGATCATCCTGAATATCGGCTACAAGGCTGACGGCATCATCACCAGAAGTGAATACACGAATGAGCCGAATGCAGATCTCCGTGAGCTGGTCCATGTGGATGACAAACTTGAAGCTAAGGTGCTTAAGGTCAACGACGGCGACGGACAGGTCCTTCTTACCTATAAGAGACTTGCCGCCGAAAAGGGCAACAAGAGACTGGAAGAGGCGTTCAACAATCATGAAGTCCTTAGGGCTGTCGTAGTCAAGGTACTGACGGGCGGACTGAGTGTTGTTGTTGACGAGGCGCGCGTGTTTATCCCCGCCAGCCTTGTATCTGATACGTATGAAAAGAACCTGGAGAAGTATGCGGGCCAGGAGATCGAATTCGTCATCACCGAGTTCAATCCGAGAAGACGCCGCATCA